>JBBAPY010000064.1:0-13308 GCA_040400635.1 Rhodoferax sp. | reverse complement strand
TGAATACAGCACCATCATGGCGGGGGACTCCTAAAAATTAAAAAGAGTGGGTGCGCTTTGCAGACCCACTCTGACACTTGGCACCGGTCTGGTGACTTACAGACCAGCGCGCCTTGCTGGTTCGAATTACTTCACGTCTTTCCAGAAGGCCGCATTCAGACGCCAGGTAAACACGGTCATCACGGTCAGGAAGATCAAGACCCAGACGCCTACCTGCACGCGCTTGCTTTGCGACGGCTCGGACATCCACTGCAGATATCCCACCAAGTCGCCCACCATGTGGTCGTATTCCAGCGGCGTCATTTTGCCGGGGCTGACTTGCTCCCAACCCTTGAAAATTTCAGTCTCATGGCCGTGCACGACTTCTTTGTCATAGACCGGCACCCGCTTACCCTGCAATTCCCACAAGACATGGGGCATGCCGACATTGGGGAATGCCAGGTTGTTCCAGCCCGTCGCTTTGGAGTCGTCCGGGTAGTAGCTGCGCAAATAGGTATAGAGGTAATCAGCACCGCTACCTTGGCCGGAGGAGCGCGAACGGGCGATCACCGTCAGGTCCGGGGGGTTACCGCCAAACCATTCTTTGGCCTGGCGCGGGTCGATAGCGACCTTCATGGTCTCACCCACTTTGTCGGTGGTAAACAATAAGTTGTCTTTGATCTGCTGCTCGGTCAAGCCGATGTCTTTCAAGCGGTTAAAACGCATGAACGCCGCTGCATGGCAGTTGAGGCAGTAGTTGACAAACACTTTGGCGCCGTTTTGCAAGGCGCCCATGTCGTTCAGATTGTTGGGAGCTTTGTCCCAAGCAATGCCGCCGGTGTTGGCCTGCACGCCCGACACCAAGGCAAACACAGTCAAAAAGCTGAGTACAAATTTTTTCATTTTTAATTACTCCAGCTTAGTGGGCAGCGAACACAACACGGCTTGGCACCGGTTTGGATTGGCCGATCTGGCTCCACCAGGGC
Source organism: Rhodoferax sp. (assembly GCA_040400635.1). Lineage (GTDB taxonomy): Bacteria > Pseudomonadota > Gammaproteobacteria > Burkholderiales > Burkholderiaceae_C > Allorhodoferax. The sequence continues at coordinate 12,343 of JBBAPY010000064.1, read as the reverse complement.
ATCAGCAGGAAAAATCCGAAATAAAACAAGGTTCCAACCTGAGATACCCGCTCGCCAATTTGGGACGGAGGTTGCACGCCAAGGTAGGCCAGGATGACAAAGTTAATGACAAAAACGCCATACATATATTTATGCCAATCGGGGCGGTAACGGATCGACTTGACGTCGCAATTGTCCAGCCAAGGCAGGAAGAACAAAATCACCACCGCGCCGCCCATTACCACCACGCCCCAAAATTTAGCGTCGGTGTTGAGCATCATGACGGTCACCGCAGCAGCGGCACCGATGGCAACTGCTTTGAACAAGGCGGCCAATTTGCCACGGGTCAGGGCCAAAAACACGGCAAGCCAAATACAGGCGATTAGCACATAGACCATTTCACTGGTGATAGCACGAAGCATCGAATAGTAAGGCGTGAAGTACCAGACTGGGGCGATGTGCAAAGGCGTCTTGAGCGGGTCGGCCGGGATGAAGTTGTTGTACTCCAGGAAGTAGCCGCCAAATTCTGGCGCAAAGAAGATGATGGCGGTGAACACCATCAGAAACATGCTGACGGCAAAAATGTCGTGCACCGTGTAGTAGGGGTGGAAGGGGATGCCGTCCAAAGGTTTACCTTTGGCGTCCTTAGGGGCGTTAGGGCCTTTGATTTCAACCCCATCGGGGTTGTTGGAACCCACATCGTGCAAGGCCAGCAAATGCGCCACCACCAGGCCCAACAAAACCAAAGGCACAGCGATGACGTGGAAGCTAAAGAAGCGGTTTAAGGTCGCATCGCCCACCACATAGTCGCCGCGGATCAGCAGCGCCAGGTCCGGGCCGACAAAAGGCACAGCGGCGAACAAGTTCACGATCACTTGCGCGCCCCAGTAACTCATCTGACCCCAAGGCAGCAGGTAGCCCATAAAGGCTTCGGCCATCAGGCACAAGAAGATGGCACAGCCAAACAGCCAGACCAGCTCGCGCGGCTTGCGGTAGCTGCCGTATATTAAGCCGCGAAACATGTGCAGGTAGACCACGATAAAGAAGGCCGAGGCGCCGGTGGAGTGCATATAGCGGATCAGCCAACCCCAGGGCACGTCACGCATGATGTATTCGACGGAGCCGAAAGCCAGCGCGGCATCAGGCTTGTAATGCATGACCAGGAAGATACCGGTCACGATCTGGATCACCAGTACCAGTATCGACAAGCCGCCAAAAATATAAAAAAAGTTGAAGTTTTTGGGCGCGTAGTACTCAGACAGATGGACGCGATAAGCGTCAAACGCCGAAGGAAAACGGTTTTCAAGCCAGTTGCCCAGCTTCGCGCTCGCTGGCGCATTGGGAGAGATTTCTTTGAATTCAGCCATGGTGTGCTCCGAAGGCGTGGGGTCAAGCTTGTTTGTCTTCGCCGATCAGCAACTTGCTGTCGGAGAGAAACATATGCGGCGGCACAACAAGGTTGTCCGGCGCAGGCTTGTTTTTGAAGACGCGACCCGCCATATCAAAGGTCGAGCCATGGCAGGGGCACAGGAAACCGCCCTTCCAGTCATCGGGCAACGAAGGCTGGGCACCGATTTGAAACTTGTCGGAGGGCGAACAACCCAGGTGGCTGCAAATACCAACGACGACCAGGAACTCGGGCTTGATCGAACGTGCCGGGTTGCGGGCGTATTGGGGGGTGAGTTCGTCCGGTTTACGCTGGGATTGTGGATCAGCCAATGCGCCGTCCAGTGTTTCCAGTGCGGCCAGCTGTTCCGGCGTGCGGCGCACGATCCAGACCGGCTTACCGCGCCATTCAACGGTGAGCTTTTCGCCGGGCTTGACGGCTGAAATATCGACTTCGACAGCAGCTCCGGCGGCTTTGGCACGCTCGGAGGGCTGGAAAGAACTGACAAAGGGCACTGCGGCGGCCAAAGCACCCGCTGCGCCTACGCAGGATGAGGTGATGATCCAGGTCCGTTTGCTCGGGTCGTGGGGTGGGGTACCGGCGAGGGTGTCGCTCATGAGAATCCTCAGCAAAAATCACTACAAGATAGCCGCGCATTGTAGCTGAGCGTTAACGGCCCGATTTACCCTGCCGCAGCGCAGCAAACTCGTTGCCCAGCGCGCAAAGTCGCTCAAACCCGGACTGCGCGCGCCCACTGGCGCGCCATACGCACTGCGGCCAGCAGGCTAGAGGCATCGGCCGAGCCCTGGCCGGCAATGTCAAACGCCGTGCCGTGGTCGGGACTGGTGCGCACAAAGGGCAGGCCCAAGGTCAGGTTCACGCCCTGCTCGACCCCCAGATATTTCACCGGAATCAGTCCCTGGTCGTGGTACATGGCAATCACCGCGTCAAAGCGTGCATCCGCGCCAGTGCCACGCGCCTGCATAAAAACCGTGTCCGGCGGCCAGGGGCCGCTGGCGTCGCAGCCTTTCTCGCGCGCCACCGCAATCGCCGGGCCGATGATGCGGCGCTCCTCATCGCCAAACAAACCGCCCTCACCCGCGTGGGGGTTGAGTCCGGCCACGGCTATGCGCGGCGCCCTGCCCAACACCGGGCGCAAAGCGGCGTCTGTAATCCGGATGGTCTCCAGCACTGCCGCTTCGGTCACAGCCTCAATGGCCTGGCGCAAGGACAGGTGGATGCTGACCAGAACTGTACGCAATTCCTCATTGGCCAGCATCATGCGCACCGGCAGACGCGCCACCGGCAGGCCCGCATGCCGGGCCGCCAGCGCCTGCAACATCTCGGTATGGCCCGGAAAACCATCAAACGGCGGGCCTGCAGCCGACAGGCTTTGTTTGTTCAGCGGCGCCGTCACCACGGCGGCAACGGTGCCATCAAGCGCCTGCTGGGCCGCCCATTGCACACAGCGGCCTGCGAACTCGCCGGCCACTGCGCTTACCTGTCCATAGGGCACCGGCTGCATGGGCGCGCCCACTTGCACAACGGGGATACAGCGCGGTGGCACCTGCAGCGCCTCTTGCGGATCGCTGATTTGCACCACCGGCCAGGCATGGCCATGAGCGCCCGCGGCCACTAAGGCGCTTGCGCGACGCATGGCATGGACGTCGCCAGCCACAAAACTGTCCTGCATCTGGGCCGCCTGCGCCAGATAGGCTTTGGCAATAATTTCCGGACCAATGCCCGCCGCATCGCCCATGGTGATGGCCAAGGATTGAATGGGAAAGATGGGTTGCTTCATAGTCGGAACCCTTACGCTGGGTTGTCCACGTCAATGAAAGCGTGCGTAATTCCTAATTGCTGCGCCACCTGCCCCGCCACGGCAGGGGCGCCATAGCGTTCGCTGGCGTGGTGGCCACAGGCTATAAAAGTGACGCCGCACTCGCGGGCATAGTGCGCTTGGGGCTCGGATATTTCACCGGTGATAAAGGCATCGGCCCCGGCGGCTATCGCAGCCTCGAAATAGCCTTGCGCCCCGCCCGTGCACCAAGCGACGCGTTGCACAGGGCCCGCCTTACCAGCCACCATCACCACCGTGCGGCCCAGCACGGACTGCACGTGGTCGGCCAGGGCTTGCGAATCGGCCATAGCGCCGCCCTGGGGCACACCCAGCCAGCCCAGGTCCTGCTCGCCAAAACGCGATAGGGCTTGGAAACCAAGGCGCTGGCCTAGCTGTGCGTTATTGCCCCATTGCGCATGGGCGTCCAGGGGTAGGTGGTAGGCAAACAAGTGGACGTCATGGGCCAGCAACAAGGCCAAGCGCTGGCGCAGCCAGCCGGTCACCCGCCCGTCATGGCCGCGCCAGAACAAGCCATGGTGGACAAAAATCGCGTCCGCGTCCTGTGCGATGGCGGCCTCGATCAGCGCCAGGCTGGCGGTGACGCCGGAGACCAGTTTGCGCACCGGGCGGCGCCCCTCGACCTGCAAGCCGTTAGGCCCGTAGTCTTTGAAGCGCTGGGGCTCCAACAGGGCGTCAAAAGCCGCAAGCAGCGTAAGGTGGTCGGTCATGGGCTGGCTAATCAGTTGGATAGTCGCGCCGCATGGGCGCTATGGGCGGATTATCGGCGCCGAGGTCCGCGGCGGCGTGCGATTGCGAAACGGCAGAAATGGGGTAGGCCACTGCATTGCCCGCACATTTGCGGTACATCCCAAATTGCCCTGGCCGTCCCTGCAATAGCGCAAGCACTTGAAACCAGAGTACGAGCCCTACAATTTGGAGCTATTGCGCCGCTTTCCGGTGCAACCCTGCGGGTCAGCCCATGAAGCGTTACTGGTTACTTTTTGCCCAAAGCATTACGGTGCTGCTGGCAGCTTATTTTGTGGTACTGACCCTCAAGCCCGCCTGGCTAGCGCCGCGTGGTGAGGGCGTGATGGGCATGGTGCAGGCGCCGACGCTGGCCAAGGGCGAAGTGCCTGCGGGCAGCTTTCGCGCTGCCGCGCATAGCGCGGCACAGGCCGTCGTCAGCATCAGCGTGAGCAAAGGGCATACCGGCGGCAAGAATGCACTTCCCCCGTGGGAACGATTTTTTAACGACCCCGACGCCGACCCCGATGAGTCCTCATCGGGCATAGGCAGCGGCGTGATCGTAAGTAGCACCGGTTACCTTCTGACCAACAACCATGTGGTGGAAGGTGCTGAGCAGATTGAAGTGGTATTGAACGACCGGCGCCGGGCCCGCGCCAAAGTGATAGGCACCGATCCGGATAGCGATTTGGCGGTGCTCAAAATCGAGTTGGATAAGCTGCCGGTCATGGTGCTTGGAGACTCGGAAAACGCGCAGGTGGGCGATCTGGTGCTGGCCATCGGCAACCCGTTCGGTGTGGGTCAAACCGTGACCAGCGGCATCATCAGCGCGCTGGGGCGTAACCAGCGCATCAACACTTTTGAAAATTTCATCCAGACCGACGCCGCTATCAACCCCGGCAATTCAGGCGGCGCTTTGGTCGATAGCCAAGGACGCTTGCTTGGCATAAATACCGCGATTTATTCCCGCTCCGGCGGCAGTCTGGGCATCGGCTTTGCTATTCCAATTTCCACCGCCAAGCAAGTGCTGGAAAGCATTGTGCGCGACGGTCAGGTCACACGCGGCTGGATCGGCATCGAGCCCAATGACCTGGCACCTGAAATCGCCGAGGCATTTGGTATCGTGGCCCAGCGTGGCGTCGCCGTCACCGGGGTGCTGCAAGGCGGCCCGGCGGGTGAGGCGGGCATGGCGCCTGGCGATGTGGTGCTGTCGATCGGCGGAACATCGGTGGACGATGTGGCACACCTGCTGTCGGCCGTGGCGGTGCTCAAACCCGGTGTTCCCGCTACCGTCGAAATTCAACGCAAGAAAACCGTGTTGGCCTTGAGTATCACCCCCGGCGTACGACCCAAACCGGGCAAGATAGCGCCTTAATTACCAGACTTGGAGGCGCCTTCAGGTGCCGGTGGGTCCTCAGGGGCCTGGGTGTGGCGGATAAATACCTGGGCCGCAACAATGCCCAGCTCGTACAAGAGGCACATGGGGATGAGCAGCGCGATCATGGATACCGGGTCAGGAGGGGTGACCAGGCCGGCCACCGCTGCTGCCGCGACAATGAAATAGGTACGGAAACTGCGTAGCTGCACAATCGTGACCACGCCCATACGCGCCAAAATCACCAATGCAATCGGCACCTCGAAGGCCACGCCAAAGGCGATAAACATTGTGACCACAAAGTCCAGGTAGGCCTCGATATCGGGGCTCACGGCCACGGAAATTGGTGCCATTTTTTGAATCGCCGGAAAGGCCTGGCCGAACACAAAAAAGTAGCAAAACGCTGCGCCCGTGTAAAACAGCAAGGTGCTGGCCGTTACCAGAGGCATGACCAGCTTTTTTTCGTGCTTGTACAGGCCCGGCGCCACAAAAGCCCACACCTGGTAAAGAATCCAAGGCAGAGACAGCGCAATCGCGGCCAACACGGTTACTTTGATAGGTACCAAAAACGGCGAAACCACGCCCACGGCAATCATCTTGGAGCCCTCAGGCAAGGCCTTGACCAGCGGCAGCGCCAGGTAATCGTACAACTTGGAGGGTCCGGGGAAAAAAGCCAGTACGGTAAATATGGCTGCGATGCCGTACACCGCGCGCAACAGGCGATCGCGCAGCTCGAACAAATGCTGCACAAAGGGTTGCTCGGTGCCGACCAATTCGTCTTCAGGAGGCTTGTTATCGCTCATCAAGGGGCTTTAGGTGGCCGAAAGCGCGCCACGCGCGCGGCGCCAGACAGCGCCCGCGTGCGCATACCGCTGCGCGCCTTGTACCACTTGGGGGTGGCGCCGATCTTGGCACGCCAGCGTTTTTTAACCGGGCGGTAGAAGGAGTAATAGGGTACGGGTTCGCTGTTGGCATCCTGGGCGCTCGCCTGGGCGATGCTGTTTTCGATGGCAGTGGTGCTTTGGTCTATGGAGCTTTGCACGGCCTGGGCTGCGTCTTGCAAGCTGGCCTGCGCCTTGCGCAGTTCGTCCAGGTCCATGGAGCGGTTGACCTCTTCTTTGACATCGGCCACGTAGCGCCGCGCACGGCCCAACATGGTGCCAAAGGTGCGTGCCAGGCCGGGGAGTTTTTCCGGGCCGATAACGATCAACGCAATGCCGCCGACGATGGCCAGTTTGGTAACGCCGATATCAAACACTTAAAGAAATCTCATGCACAGGCGGCAGACACACAGACGGGGGCTTAGTGCTTGGCCTTGGCTTCGACGTCGATGGCGTCTTTATTCGCTGTGGGCGCGTTTGTAGCCACTTGCTGCGCAGGCGCAGCGGACGCTGCTTCAGCGGGCTTGTCGCCGCCGTCACGCATGCCGTCTTTAAAACCTTTGACCGCACCACCCAAGTCCGAGCCGATATTGCGCAGTTTTTTGGTACCGAAGATCACCACAATGATGACCAGAAAAATGATCAAGTGCGTTGTTGACAAACCCATACGGTTCTCCTAAGTGAGGGGGAATTCTAGTCGCGCAGGCTTTGCCCGCGCGGTTTGCGTGTTTTCAGCCCCGCAGCCAGGGCCTGGGGCCGCCCATGACGTGGAAATGCAGGTGGCGCACCTCCTGCCCGCCTTCGGCGCCGGTGTTGGTCACCAAGCGAAAGCCCCCGTCCGGATAAGGGTTGCAAGCTTCCTGCAAGGCCAGTACCGGCACCAGGGCCATCATGCGGCCCATCAGCGCGGCATCATCGGGCCCGACCTGCGCCATTGACGGGATATGCAGCTTGGGAATAATCAGAAAGTGCACCGGCGCCCAGGGGGCTATGTCGTGGAAGGCATAAAAATCATCGTCCTCGTACACGGCGCGCGAGGGAATCTGCTTGGCGACGATTTTGCAAAACAGGCAATTGGGGTCGTGGGCGGTGTGCGAATGGGTGGCCATGGTGGGATTGCAAAGCAAGGCGGTTGTTGGACCGCACTATATTAAATCAGGGCTTTAAGTCAGGGCTCTTGGGCTTCGCGTTGCAGGGCTTTGCGCAGGGCTTTTTCTTCGATGCCGCTAATGCCTTCGCGCCGGCGCAGCTCGGCGATCACGTCCGAAGGGTGTAAATCGTAATGCGCCAGAGCCACCAGGCAGTGAAACCAAAGATCCGCCACCTCGCCCACCAGCTTGGTTTTGTCGCCCCCGTGGTCCAGGTCTTTGGCGGCCATCACCACTTCGGTGGCCTCCTCGCCGATTTTTTTCAAAAAAGCGTCTGGACCCTTATGAAAAAGGCGGGCGACGTAGCTGGTCTGCGGGTCGCCACCGTGTGCGACTTTGCGGCTTTCGATGATGGCAGCTAATTGCGCCAGCGCGTCTTGCGAAATTTCTTTGCCCGAACTGTCCATTTAATTGCCTTTGGGGTAAATCGTTGCAGGGTCTTTGAGCACCGGTTCCACCGGCTGCCATTGCCCGTTTTGCAGCATGCTAAAAAAACAGCTGTGGCGCCCGGTGTGACAGGCAATGCCAGGATCGTGGCCTTGTTGGGTGACAGTCAGCAGCACCACGTCGGCATCACAATCGATGCGGATTTCGTGTACCAGTTGCACATGGCCGGATTCTTCGCCCTTGTGCCACAGCTTCTTGCGCGAGCGGCTGAAATACACCGCACGGCCCAGCTCCACCGTTTTTTGCAGCGCCTGCCGGTTCATCCAGGCAAACATCAGCACGTCCTTGCTCCCCTGCTCCTGGGCAATAACAGGCACCAGGCCCTGGGGGTCCCATGTGATAGCGTCTAAATAAGTCATAAGGGGGATGTTAAGGGCTGTTGTTGAACATGAAAGGCGAGGCTAAACCGCCGTTTTACTGTACGGTTCAATGGCTGCTTAACGGGCTTACCCAAGCTGTCCAATGTCAACTCAGGCTCCAGCAAGTAATGCGGAGTCGTTGGCGGCCAGAATATACGTCTACTGGCGCCGCGAAGCGACATCGTGCTGATGCGTGTCCGCGACGAACAAGAAGTTAAGCCGCTGCGCCCGAAACCAGCGGAAATGTCGATGGATTTCGTATGGACTCAACGGATAAATCCACGTCCAAGCCCGGCCAATAGAGGTGATCTGGGGTCGGCCACTGAACTTCAGAAATCTGTTCGATCGTCGCTTTTCGAAACCATGGAAATTGATCAAAAGGCACGAGTAGCTCTTCGTCGGCAAGCAGCAGCCAAAAACCGTGCTTCGAAACATGGGTAACTTCAGCCGCCAAAGTGTTGGTTCCAGGCATCTTGGATCTCCTTCAAGTGTGAATTCACAACCGCTTGCGCTTGTCGAAGTTGGGTAGCAGAAAGACCCGTATGGTTGGCTAGACCCACCTGTGGTGTAAGCCAGAACTTCGCTTCACCGTCCACATGTGAGACATGAACATGAATGCGCGTCTCTTCTCGTGAAAAGAAGAACAGACGAAATTGGCCGTCACGGACAATGGTAGGTGCCATGCGTTACTGTAACCAACTTTTTTCTAGCGGGCTATCGTGGGAGGTGAGGCAGGCCTCACTTCGACCAAAGGGCCTAGGCCGCATTCGCCTCAGCCAGGGTTGACCTGACAAGAGCCAGTTCGTCGGACTCACGTTTGAGCTAACCGGCGTGCGGCAGCGAGCGGCGACCGGGCCAGAATGAAATGAGGCCCGGGCGACGAACGCTGTTGCACGTCCGGTTGAGCTTAGGGTTAGGCGATACATCCCGCCTCGGTGAGGTCCTTGACCATGACTACGCTCTCGTAGTTGGTGTCGGGTCTCCAGTCACATCGGTCAACGACCCGATACCCCCAGCGCTCGTAAAGCCCGATCAACGCAAGCGCCGGCAAGGCTGTGTCTAGTGCCATCAATGAGGCGCCCGAGAGTCTGGCCACTTCTGTGGCGTGCTGGTGTAACCGCGCACCTAGCCCCTTACCCTTGTGTTCTGGGGCTACGCAAAACTGCGACAGCGATCTGACGGTGGGATCTCTGTAGAGAGGGACCGGCGAATTCGGTTGAGGCGGCTGAACCGTGGCAGTACCCGCATACTTGCCATCGGCAAGCATGATCAGCCCCATTCCGGAGAGCAGGCGCTTCTCCATGTCGGTAGAAGACTGGTGAGTGGCCCAGTACCTTAGTCCAAGGGCCAGATGCGGCGCATATGCGCGGTGAATCAGATCAGTGAGCGCATCAAGGTCGTCCTCAGCCAGGTAGGGGCGAATCTCGATATGCATGGGTGCGGAGTGTGTGTTGCCTAACGTGTTGTAGGCCGCAAAACCCGGTAGATACATCCGGGCACGGTCGATACATCTTTTGGATGAATTGGCTGCAAGCCACTTGCACCTTGGCTTACAGATCCACATGCTGTAATTTTGTACAAGTATAAATTTGCCATGAAACCCGGTGCTCCTTCCTTGCAATCCACCCGCTTACTCGATCAAGTGCGCGAGCGGATAAGGTATGTTTACTATAGTATTTAACCCGATAAAGATTACCACTATTTATTTAGTTTTTTCATCCTCTAGTGGGCAACCTAGCTGTCTATTGGTCGCGCCGTATTGATGACACGCATCGCCTGGTTTATGCGGCGGACGATGGGGCGTTTTTGGTGGTGGCTTGCCGGTTTCATTATGGAGATTGATCAGGCGCTTAAGCGGCGGCCAGAGCGCACTTCTTTACGCTGACTGCAGAACAAAGTTATTGGGGCTCTCCCGAATGTCAGGCAAGCACTTGGCAGCCCTGCGGCTTCAGAATTCGTTCGGTGGACGCCGGAAATTTGGCAAGCTTAGATGCAGGACGCCTGGGACGCGCGACCAGTTCACCACCGCAATTGGGGTAATGGCCGGCCAGCGTGCCTTCTGCACATGATGCACAAAAAGTGCACTCGAAAGAGCAGATGCGGGCATCGAGGGAATCGGGCGGCAGGTCCTTGTCGCAGCACTCGCAGCCGGGGCGTAATTGAAGCATGGGTTTTCTCCGTGGATAAAGTTTCACGGACACCAAATGAGCGCTGTTCGTTTCACAGCACAGGCACGCCCTCAACGTAGTGCTTTGCGTTGACGCCTACACCTTGCTCAAGCGCTCAGCCATGCGGGTCTGCCAGCCTGGGCCGGAGGCTCGCCAACGCTCGATGACGTCTGCGGGCAAGCGCAAAGAGATGGGTTTGCGGGGATTGGCTGATAAAGGCCGACCGCCTTTGTTCAAGCTGGCGCGGGACAACATGTCTTCAGTAAGTTCGGGCAAGTCTTCATATTCTGCAGGCGCAATGGCATGCGCGTCCACTTGCTGCAATTCAGACCGCAAGGAGCGGCGCAATACGGGCTTTTTCACGGTCATTGGCTTTCCTCATACTAAAAACATGGCGATCCGCGCCACGCGGTGTGTATCCCACCACCACCATCCGGCCTGCAAGCAAACCAAAGCAAATGATCCGGGTTTCACCGTAGTCTTGCCGCGTGTCCTCGATCTCCAAGGTCACACCCGTAAACACGATGACAGCGTCTGCGAAATCTAAACCACGTTCTCGCGATGTCTTTTCACGCTTAACTGGATTAAAGGTGATGCGCATGGTTATTGTATATACAAAAACACAAAAGAAAACTGCTGCGGGTGAAATATGGGCTAAATTTCAGTCACGTACGCTTACTTTGCGCAATCCACTAGGTTGGCAGTTTTATGAATGCTAGAAGACTCAATACGGCGTGCCGTCCTTGTGCTGGAAAGACCACTTGCCATCCACCAACACTGCCTTGAGGTCTTCGTCAGGGTAGAGCCCTGATCAGATCCATAGTAACGGCGGTCATTGTGCGGTCTAACGTGAAGGTGAGCGGCGCTGTTCGGATTTATGCGCAGGGTCCGACTCGACCGTTGGGTTAGCCCTATTGTTCGGCAGCACGCTTCAGCCCTTCGAGAGTGCGGGGCAAGCCCTTTTGAATTTGTGAGCCGATAAGCCGACCAAATAATGGCGAAAGAAAACCAACGAAAGAGACACGATGTAAAGCCTGGATTTGATTGCCAACAGGTGAAAGCTCATGCTCAAAACGCATGGTGCACAACGGCAGCTTGCTTTCAACCGTAAACAACCTGTTCTTGACCACCGCGGTGAACGTGATTTTTGCTTTGGGTCCACTCGATGGCTTGAGCGTGCCGGTGGCACCAGCGGAAAACTGCCCATCAATAGAAGAAGACTTTACGTCGGGATCCCAAGATGACCATCCAGAAACATCCGTGTAGAGCGAGAACAACTTCTCAATTGGTGCATTGATCAGGATGCGTTCTTCAAACTTCATAAGTTAATTTCTCCGTGGGCTAACGTGTTGTAGGCCGCAAAACCCGGTTGATACACCCGGACCCAGTCGATACATCTTGTTGTTGAAATGGCTGAAAGTCACTTGTACCGTGGCTTTCAGGTAAACATTCCGTATTTTGATAACGATACAAATCTTCGATGAAATCCGGTGTCCCTTCCTTGCAGTCCACCCGCTTGCTCGACCAAGTGCGCGAGCGGATACGGCATGTGCACTATAGTATCAAAAACAAGAAGGATTACCATTATCAGATTCGTTTTTTGATCCTCTTTAGCGCCACCCAGCCCGGCGGTATCTGCCACCCGGGTGAGACAGGGGTGGCCGACGTCGAGGCATTTTTGTCCATGCTGGCCAATGCACGCAAGGTAACGGTGCCCAACCCAAAAAAAGGATCTATCCCTACCAACGGTGCGCAGTATTTTGAAACAAGCTGGCCTGTGAGGCCTTTTCATTCAAGGAGATCGCCCATGTTGTACCCCGTTTATGTTCACGTCGGTAATGCGGACCACGCGCATGGCGTGACGTTTCCGGACTTTCCGGGTTGCTTTTCTGCGGTTGACGATTGGAGCGACTTACCCGCCGCCGTACAAGAGGCGGTGGAGGCGCATTTCAGCGGTGAGCCCGATGCGGTCCCACCGGCCACCCCACTTGAAAATTTGGTAAGCCATGCGGAAT
>JBBAPY010000063.1:0-13414 GCA_040400635.1 Rhodoferax sp. | reverse complement strand
AAGATGAACACGCCACTGACGCCATACAAGACCTGCTCCATCCACACCGGCACTTGCGAGAGCACCAGCAAGCACAAGGCGATGATGGGCCCGTCACTGAGCAAGGGTGCCAGCGCCGAGGGTAAAGTGCGGCGCCAGCCCCGGCTGATAGATTGCGATATGAGGTAGGTTTGAAACGGACCAGGCTGCGAAGCCGCAGCAAAACCAAAACCTATTCCCTGAAGCAAATACATCCACATCGGAGCATTCTAGAACGCCCCCAGAACGGCTTCACATAAATGTCATGGCTGTTGGGTAACATAATCCACCATGCTCCAATCCCCAAACGCCAGTCCCGCATCTGTCCACGCATCACCTGCTGCAGGCCCGCGAATCTGCTTGGTTTTTCAAATGCTGTGCAATTATGTTCGCGCCTTATCTTTGGGCCTGCTTTTGGGCGCTTGCGTTCAGGTGATGGCGCAAACCACAGATCAACAAGACTCGCAGGTTCGATCCCTGCGCATGACCGATTTTTTTCAATCTCCGGTGGGGCCTAAGGGTTTGCAAATAAGCCCGGCATTGCGTGAAGCGCAGGGTAAGAAAATTTCTATACAAGGCTATGTGGTGCAGCAAGAAGTTGCGGCACCTGGTCAATTTCTATTGACTCCGCGGCCAGTCCAAATGAGCCAGCACGCCGATGGCGAGGCCGATGACCTGCCACCTTCGACGGTGCTGGTTTCGCTGCCCGCTGAACAACAGGACTGGATAGTCGCCTACACACGCGGCGTTATCGAGGTCGCGGGCGTGCTCGATGTGGGGCGTCAAGAAGGTCCGGACGGACGCGTGACTTGGGTGCGCCTGCAATTGGACGGTGACGCCATCCGTCGTATGAACGCCAACGAGTTCTTTAGCTACCGCCACGCAATGCAGCACAAGCACTAACCGACCGGTACCCAGGAGGCCGAAAAGGCTAATCGCATGGAGTACCTTGCACTATTTGTTTACTAGGAGGATGAAAATGAGCACAATGAAAAACAACCTTGCCCGTATTGCAATGATGCTGGCATCGGCATGTATGGTATGCACTGCGCAGGCGGCGCCCACGGTGACCCGGCTGACGCCACCCAGCGAGCTCTTTAGCAGTGGGCAGGCGGCACCGGTCATCGCCCGCTTTTTGCCGGGTCAGCGCTTTGACTTGCAAGCCACTATCCGGCCAGATGATGCGGCTAAGCAAATCAGCAGCGCCGTTTTTGCCCTGAATGGCAAAACTATTGGAGCGCCAGTGGCCCTAAAGACCTGTGAAGCGGCCTGCCTCAAGGGCGTACCGGCTAACGCCACGCTGGCCAGCATACGGGCCTTTAGCGTTGACAAGCCGGGCGTGCACAGCCTGCGTGTTACTGCCACGCAAAGCGATGGCCAAACCGTGACAGCAGAAGGCAATTTTGAAGTGGTTGCGCTGCAGCCCGGTGCCCAAAAGGTAAAAAACATCATCATCCTGCTCGGCGACGGCATGGGTGCGGCCCAGCGCACGGCGGCACGCATTGTGGCTGGCGGCTATGCCCAAGGCAAAACCATCAAGCCGCTGGCCATGGACACCTTTCCTGTTACCGGCATGGTGAAAACGGCCTCGCTCAACTCCGTGGTGACGGATTCAGCGCCCGGCATGTCGGGCTATGTGTCCGGCAACAAAAATAACAACAATGAAGAAGGCGTGTTTCCGGATGACACTATCGATCCCTTTGACAATCCACGCATTGAATACCTGAGCGAATACCTGCATCGCACCCAGGGTAAAGCCTTGGGATTGGTCACCACCGCAGACGTGTTTGACGCCACGCCGGCTGCCAATGCGGTGCACACGAGCAGCCGTGGTGCAGGGACGGGCATCGTAGACCAATACCTCGATGACCGGGGACTGACCGGCCTGAGCGTGCTCATGGGTGGCGGGCGCAAATGGTTTTTGCCTGCATCCACACCGGGCTCGGCGCGTGGCGACCGCACCGATTATGCGTTTTCATCCACTGAAGCACACACCGCTGACATCGTCAAGCGCTGGGGCGCTGCACCTGGTGCGATGGACAAAGACCGCAACGTGTTGGCCGAGTTCCAAAACGCCGGCTTTGCGTATGCCGCTGATAAATCAGCACTAGATAGTATTGACCCGAAGAAAACTGAGCGCTTGCTGGGCCTGTTCGCACTGTCCAATATGAATGTAGCCTTGGACAAGATTGATGGACGCCGCAACAAAGCTTTGGGTGTAACGGGACGGGTAGTAGACGACTACGGCTTTCCTGACCAACCCATGCTCGATGAAATGACGACCAAGGCATTGGCGGTGCTGGACCGCCAAAAAAACGGCTTTGTACTGATGATCGAGGGCGCATCCATAGACAAACAGGCCCATAGCATGGACACCGAGCGCTGGATGCTCGACACCCTGGAGTTTGACCGCGCAGTCGCTTTGGCGCAGGCCTATGCGGCGGGGCGCAACGATACCTTGGTGATCGTCACCGCCGACCATGAGTGTGCCGGAGTGGCTTTGATTGGCGGCTCGCGGGTGAGCGATGCGCGCCTGCAAACGCTGGTGCGCGAAGGCGGTGGCACTGCCTTGCGCGATGCAGTCGTTGGGGTCTACGAGCAAGCCGGTTTTCCAAAGTACAAAATTTCTGCCGACGGTTATCCTGAAACCACCGATATCGATAACCGTATGCTGGTGGGCTACGGCGCCAACTCGGACCGCATGGAAGATTTCCGTACCAACGATCGGCCCTTACAAGACAGCCAGCAACCTTTTGTCAAAAAAGAGCCGCTGTCCATTTATCCGGCCGGCCCCATGGCGCGTGACGCCGAGGGCAAATACATGATTACCGGCCAGGTACCTGGTGACAGCGCCGTCCACACGGCTACCGATGTCCCTATCTCTGCTTTTGGCCTGGGCGCCTACTCCTTTACCGGCGTCATCGATAACACCGATGTGTTTTTCAAACTGGCACAAGCCGCCGTTAAAGGCGTAGTGCTACCGCCGGGCTTAGGCGCAGCTTCGACCAAGGTAGCAAAAACACCCTGATACCCCTCCCCCAGGCGCCCCGCTACCCTTTTCAGGGCTTGGCATGCCCTTCTAGTTCCCGCCAGCGCCGAGCGCACTGGCGGGATTTTTTTATGCGCCTTCTTTGTCGCTGTTTGCGCTGCGTCAACTCACTCGCCGTGCCATTGGTCCAGTCGGCACTCTAGAATTGCCCGGACACGAGCAGGGCTGCCCCTTAGCCCAGCGCAAGGGCTCAGGCTTTTCAGACCCGGAAAGAATTACAAGATGCATACATCCACGTTGGAAACCAAGCAGCGCCCTAGCGGGTCGCTGTTGCGCCGCGCCCTGCTAGCTTTCTTGATGCTTTTAGGCGTACTGGCCGGTGAGGCAGCGCTGGCGCAGACCGCTCGCCCGCTACAAATCTGGCCCACTATCCCCTTTGTACGCGGCAAGGATTTGTGCCAGTACCAAGAAAACTACGCCAAAACCAAGAATGAGCAGTCCAAGGACATGCTGCAAAGCGTGGTCGCGCTCATCCGCGAGGGCGCGAAAGAGGCGGTCGCCTTTGGCATTGTGCAGGCCATGGACGACATGGAGAACGCCAACCGCGCCCAGGCTAATGCGGGTATGGGCATGGACGTGCTGTTGGAAGGCAGCTTTAAAGCCACCCTGGACGCCTATTACCGCGACCTACAGCCCGGCCAACGAAAAATTGCGTTTTTCAACCCCATGCCCCTCACCCAATTGGTACGCGGCCTGCGCGACCAAAAGCGCCAGGGCTATCTGGACGATAAGCTGGTACGCGAGCTGTATGGCATTTTTTGGGGCACTTATTCATTTGCGCAAGATTGCAATGGCCAGGTGCTAGTGACCATGCATTTGGAAGGCAAAGACGGCACTACGCGCAGCTTTCAGGCCCAGGGCTTGCCGCAGTCGGTAATGCAAAGCGTGGCCGGGCAGGTGTTTGACTATTTTCAGAAAACTAAATTTTCGTCCAAAGTAGTCGTCGGAACCCGCACTTTGGAACTGCTGGGCGCACCGAGCACGCCAGTTGCACATACGGCCGGGCCAGCAGCCGCCGAGCGCGCTTGCAGCAATATGAATGCGCGCCTGCCTACGGTTGGCGAACTGGAATATCTGGCAGCACTGGGCGATTACAACGGTGGCGTGAGCCTGCGCAGCGACGTGTGGGTGCTGCCCGGCGGCATGGTGTATGCGCCAGACTTGCCCAACCCCTCGCCGGTGCGCAGCGCCGACGAAGTTCGCGGCCCGGATTTACATTTTTACTGCGTGCGCTAAAAAGACGCCGCAATACCCTAATGCATTCTTTTGGGGACTAGGCGCCGCCGTGCGCTTCCAGCGTAGTCTGGCAAGCCATGCAATGTGGGGTTTCGGGCATGGCGTCCAGGCGGGCTTCCAAAATTGCATTGCCGCACAGCGTACAAAAGCCATAGCTACCCTGGTGCAGACGCTTAAGGGCAGCGCCAACCTCGTGCATGCGGGCAATCTCGCGCTCCCCAATACAAAAGTCCAAATCGCGCTGGGTCATACTTTGGGCGTGCGAGTCGCCCGGTCCGGGCAGGGAGTCAGCCGCCACTTCGGCCCGCGTACGCTCGCCGCCCCGCTGCTCGCTGATCAGGCGAAGCAAATCTGCCAACATGTTTTCAAGACGTTCAAGGTGCACCATGGCGTGGTGGTGCTGCATGGAGGAAATGTTGTGGGTCATCAGCGCATCATGCGCCTACACCTATTGACTCGCTTTGATAATGATCAAGGATTCGACAGCCACATGGTTCACCGCCGCAGACCTGTGTGGTGAATTGGGCGCCAGCACGCCGTAGTAGCGGTGGCGGTGTGCACGCGGAGGCTGCACCAGCGCTGCCAGGCGGTCGATCAGCTCCAATGGCGTGAGGTGCAGTTCGTCGGCCCGAACACCTCGCTTTGCGTTGCGATGGTCGCTGCCAGGCTCGCTGTGCTGCTTGGCGCAGCGGCAGATGAGCTCCCGGCCCGCCTTGCGCAGCCGATCCAGCGCAAACGCTGGCCGCGCACAGTAGCGCAGCAGGCGTACCAGACCGGCGCGCGGATGGCGACGGTCGCGCTACCACTGCTCGTGGTGTTCTGGCGCAAACGATATCTGGCGCGGTCGGGGCGGTGAGTGGTGTCACACTAACCTGGCAGTTTTGACATCTCCCTCCAGCCGTGCACTGCCAATGCGTTACGGGTCATAGACATATCACCTCCGTAGACCAATTGGCTAGGTAAGGCCGCATCACCGGCATAACGCGCCCACTTGTTCAACCCGGTCAAGAAGTCGCTGTTATAGGTTTGGCCAGATTTAATTTCGATAGGCAGCAGCTTGTCGCCGTGCTCCACCACCACATCCACCTCTTCGCCTGTGTTGTTGCGCCAAAAATAGAGGTTGGAGGTCAGTCCCTGGTTGTACCGGCGCTTGACCAGTTCACTGATCACCAGGTTTTCAAACAAGGCACCGCGCGCCGAGTGGATAGCCATGTGTTCTTCGTCATGGATGCCCAGCAGATGCGCTGCCAGCCCTGTGTCATGAAAGTACAACTTGGGCGTTTTGACCAGCCGTTTGCCAAAGTTTTGGTGGTGTGGCTGGAGCAAGAACACCACATACCCCGCCTCCAACACCGATAGCCAGGCGGCCACCGTCTTGTGCGACACACCGCAGTCGTTTCCCAAGCTGGTCATATTCAAAAGTTGGCCGCAGCGTGCCGCGCATAGCTTAAGAAAGCGCTGGAACAGGCTCAGATTTTGCACCTCAATGAGTTGGCGCACGTCACGCTCTACATAGGTCATCAAGTAGTTGGCGAACCACTGCTCCGGGGCCAAGCTGCGGTCATGGATCGGCGGGTACAGGCCACGCCACAGCAGATCGTCCAGGCTGGCCACCGGAACGCCGCCCTCTTGGAGCTCTTGCAGCGAAAACGGTAGTAGTTGGACCAGCCCCACCCGGCCGGCCAGGCTCTGGGTGATGTTGGATAACAATCCGAACTGTTGGGAACCGGTCAGCACAAACTCCCCCATGCGCCGTGTGGCATCGACCCGTGTTTGTAGGTAAGAAAACAGCGCTGGGCAGCGCTGGGCCTCATCCAAAATGGCGCCGTCAGGAAAACGCGCCAAAAAACCCCGCGGATCTTCTTCAGCAAAGGCCCTGGTGTCGGGATCTTCCAGCGACACATAGGGCTTGCCGGGAAAGGTGCTTTGGGCCAACGTGGTTTTCCCCGCCTGCCGCGGCCCGGTCAATACCAATATCGGGTAGCCATGGGCGAGGCTCTGCAGTGTGGTGCTTGCGTGGCGCGGGATCATATTCTTACAGTTTGGATATTTAATTTCCAAATTGTAATTCAGGCTACCGCAAGACCCTGACTTTAGGGGAGTTGTTGCGCGGGGCCAAGTGGTCGGCTTGCACTGATTCAGTGAAGCTTCTGGAAGACTTGCCCAACAAGGCCTGTCCGCTGGCCTTGAGTGAGCCTTTGTTTAGAGCCAGTTACCCGAGATATGCCGACTCTCCCATGCATGGGCAGTGCCAGGCGCAGCCTCATGGTTCACCGCCGCAGACGGCGGCGCACTATTCCACCGGCGTCAACTTGGCCACGCTCAAGGCCAGCCATTTGGTGCCGTGGCGGGGGAAGCTGATTTGGGCGCGGGCGTCGGCGCCCTCGCCTTCCAGGGTTAGAACTTTGCCTTCGCCGAACTTGTTATGGAATACCTGCAAGCCCACGCGAATGCCGTGGCCGGGGACGGTTTTGCGGGCGACCGGCGGGCCGGCGTTATAGGTCTCGGTGCGCGGACTGGCGGCAGGCGCCTGCCATGCCGCTGTGCTGCTGCCGGTCCAGGGGCTGCGCGCGGGCGCGCGCTTGGGGGTCAGGAACTTGAGGCTTCCCTCTGGCAACTCGTCAAAAAAACGGCTTTTCAGGTTGTAGCGCGTCTGGCCGTGCAGCATGCGGGTTTGGGAATGGCTGAGGTAGAGCCGGTCCCGCGCGCGGGTGATGGCGACGTACATCAGGCGGCGCTCTTCTTCTAGCCCGTCGCGGTCGCTCATGGCGTTTTCATGCGGGAACAAGCCCTCTTCCATGCCAGTGATGAACACGCAATCAAACTCCAGGCCTTTGGCGGCATGGACGGTCATCAGTTGCACCGCGTCCTGCCCGGCCTGGGCCATGTTGTCACCCGCTTCTAAAGCGGCATGGGTTAAGAAGGCGGTCAAGGGCGAAAGGGTTTCGCCGGTATCGCCGAATTCGGGCTCGTCGGGGGCGGGAGTGTCGTTAGGCGCTTGCTTCGCCTGCAGACCGGCATCGTCTGTAACCGGCAAGGCGGCCGAGGCCCCGCCCCGCGCCGCTTCTTGGCGGCCAAAACCTTCCAAACGCACAAAGCTTTCGGCGGCGTTGACGAGTTCTTCCAAGTTTTCGATGCGATCTTCGCCTTCGCGATCCTGGCGGTAATGGGCCAGCAGACCGCTTTCCTCCAGCATGGTAGCCACAATATCGCGCAAGCTGCTGCTAGCGGTTTGTTCGCGCAGCACATCGATCTTGGCCACAAACGCGGATATCAGCGCGCCGGGCCGGCCTTTGAGGGCGCTGACCGCGTCGTGCAGCGAACAGCCCAGTTCTTTGGCAATGTCTTGCAATTGCTCCAGGCTGCGCGCGCCAATGCCACGCGCCGGGAAGTTGACCACGCGCATAAAGCTGGTGTCGTCCCGCGGGTTGGACAGCAGGCGCAAATAGGCCAACGCGTGCTTGATTTCGGCACGCTCGAAAAAGCGCAAGCCGCCATAGACGCGGTAGGCAATACCGGCGTTGAACAATGCGGTTTCAATCACCCGGCTTTGTGCATTGCTGCGGTAGAGCACGGCGATTTCGGAATGCGGATAGCCCTCGCCCAAGCCGGGCTTGCCCGACTCCATCAGGTAGCGCATTTCCGAAACCATCCATTGCGCTTCTTCAAAGTCGCTGGGCGCCTCATAAACGCGCACCGCTTCGCCCGGCCCTTGGTCAGTGCGCAAGTTTTTGCCCAGGCGGCGGCTGTTGTGGCTGATCAGCGCATTGGCTGAGTCCAGGATATGGCTGTGGCTGCGGTAGTTTTGCTCCAGCTTGATCTGGTGCTCCACCGAAAATTCGTGCACAAAGTCGGCCATATTGCCCACGCGTGCGCCACGAAAAGCATAAATGCTTTGGTCATCATCGCCGACCGCCAGCACCGCGCCACCGGGTCGCTCGCTGCTGCTATCGGCCCCGTCTTGCTTGCCCGCCAGCATCTTGATCCAGGCGTATTGCAGTTTGTTGGTGTCCTGAAACTCGTCGATCAGGATGTGGCGAAAGCGCCATTGGTAGTGCTCGCGGATGGCGGCATGGTCGCGAAGCACTTCGTAGCTGCGCAGCATCAGCTCGCCAAAGTCCACCACGCCCTCGCGCTGGCATTGTTCTTCGTAGAGTTGGTACAGCTCAGCCTTGCGGCGGGTGTCGCTATCGCGCACTGGCACATCCTGCGGGCGCATGCCCTCTTCCTTGCAGTTGGAAATAAACCAGCTCAGTTGCTTGGGAGGAAAGCGGTCTTCGTCCACCGCCAGTTGCTTGCACAGGCGCTTAACGGCGCTAAGCTGGTCTTGCGTGTCCAGAATTTGGAAGGTTTGGGGTAAGGCGGCGGTTTTGAAATGCGCCCGCAAAAAGCGGTTGCACAGGCCGTGGAACGTACCAATCCACATACCGCGCACCGAAATCGGCAGCATGGCGGTCAGGCGGGCGACCATTTCTTTGGCGGCTTTGTTGGTAAAAGTAACCGCCAAAATGCCGCCGGGGTTGATATGGCCCTCTTGCAAGAGCCAGGCGATGCGGGTGGTCAGCACCCGGGTTTTGCCCGAACCCGCCCCGGCCAAGATCAGCGCATGCTCGGGTGGCAGGGTAACGGCGGCGCGCTGTTCGGGATTGAGGCTGTCAAGCAGTGGAGAGGACACGGTGCTGGCGGAAAACATACCCGATTGTAGGAAGCCCGATGCGTCAGCGTCTGTGCGTAAAATCAATCACCGGGCCCAAGCATTTGGCGTCCGGTATTTTTTTGCCGGTACCAATCCAAGCGCCTGTTTGACAGATGTAACTTTTGGAGCTTGGGTTATGGATATTTTTGACTACGAGAACATTTTGCTGCTGCCCCGCAAGTGCCGGGTGGAGAGCAGGTCTGAATGTGACACCAGCGTAGCGCTGGGCGCGCGCAGCTTTCGCATGCCGGTGGTACCGGCCAATATGAAGACGGTGGTAGATGAAAGCATTTGCGTCTGGCTGGCGCAAAACGGCTACTTCTATGTAATGCACCGCTTTGACCTGGACAATGTCCGATTCACCCAGGACATGCGCGCAAAGGGCCTGTACGCATCTATCTCGCTAGGCGTCAAGCAGGCCGATTACCAGACGGTGGACCGGCTGCGCGAATTGGGGCTCACGCCCGACTACATCACCATCGACATCGCCCACGGCCATGCCGACAGTGTGAAAGACATGATTGGCTATATCAAGCAACACTTGCCCGCCAGCTTTGTGATCGCCGGCAATGTGGGCACGCCTGAGGCGGTAATCGACCTGGAAAACTGGGGTGCGGATGCCACCAAGGTCGGCATCGGGCCGGGCAAGGTCTGTATTACCAAGCTCAAAACAGGCTTTGGCACTGGCGGCTGGCAACTAAGCGCGCTCAAGTGGTGTGCCCGCGTGGCGACCAAGCCCATCATCGCCGACGGCGGTATCCGGGACCATGGTGACATCGCCAAAAGCATACGCTTTGGCGCATCGATGGTCATGATAGGGTCGCTGTTTGCAGGCCATGAAGAGTCCCCCGGTCAGACGGTGGAAGTCGATGGCAAGATGTACAAAGAGTATTACGGCTCGGCCAGCGACTTCAACAAAGGCGAGTACAAGCACGTAGAGGGCAAGCGCATCCTGGAAGTGATCAAAGGCCCGCTGCGCAATACGCTGGTGGAAATGGAGCAGGACTTGCAAAGCTCCATCAGCTATGCCGGTGGTAAAAAGCTGTTAGATATCCGCAAGGTGAATTACGTCACCCTGGGCGGCGATAACGCGGGTGAACATTTGTTGATGTAAGCGAGGATTCAATATATGCGCATTGCATTTCTGGGCTTGGGATTGATGGGCGTGCCCATGGCCTCGCGACTGTGCCGCGCGGGCTTGGAGGTGCATGTGTGGAACCGTACGGCTGAAAAAGCCGCTCCGCTGGTGGCCCTGGGCGCGCATGCCCACGCCAATGCGCTTGATGCGGTGCGTGGTGCGGACCTGACCATCACCATGCTCGAGCATGGCGGCATTGTAGAATCGGTCTTGTTTGAACAAGGTGTGGCGCAAGCCCTTAAGACGGGCAGTCTGCTCGCAGATATGTCATCCATCGCGCCCGAGCAAGCGCGCAGCCATGCCACGCGTCTGAACGCACTGGGCGTGCGTTACCTGGATGCGCCGGTTTCCGGCGGTACCCTGGGTGCGGAACAAGGCACGCTGGCCATCATGGCCGGTGGTGCGGCAGCCGACCTGTCAGAGGCGCAAACCGCGCTGCAACACCTGGGCAAGTCCACGCTGGTGGGACCGCACGGCTGCGGACAACTAGCCAAACTGGCAAACCAAATGATTGTGGGCATCACCATCGGCGCGGTGGCCGAAGCCTTGTTGCTATGCGCCAAAGGGGGCGCGGACATGGCCAAGGTGAAAGAGGCGATCAGTGGTGGCTTTGCCGACAGCCGTATTTTGCAAGTGCACGGCCAGCGCATGGTGGAGCGGGATTTCGCGCCGCGCGGGCGCATTAGCGTGCAACTCAAAGACATGCGTAACGCCCTGGACACCGGCAAGCAATTGGGCTTTGATGCGCCCATCACGCAATTGCTGGAGCAACTTTATGCCCAGGCGCATGACAACGGATTGGCGGGAATGGACCAGGCCGCCCTGTTTGCCCAATTGGCTAGCCGCAATAACATGGCTTAAAGCAGTACCAGGGTACGCCCAACGCAGTACGTTAGCCCCCCCCAAGCACCCAGGCTACCCAGCAAACCCCTGGGATGTACTTTGGTTTGAACATACCAGGCGATAAGCCGCAAAACGGCCGAAAACCAAGGGTAAGCACCAGTGTAATTAGCCAGAAAACACGGTTGACACTCCTTCACAAAACTGCGATTATTTCACTCAGGGCAACATAGTTTCCCTCGAGTAGTATGGTCGCTTCCTAAATTTTGGCAATTTTTCAAATAAAAGTGCAATATGAAAACACGTAGTCTGTGGGTATTTGCCGCTGCAATAAGCAGCGCTTTGGCAATGGGGTCGGCCTTCGCTGCCGACGACAAAGCCCCGATCAAAATCGTTACCAACAACTGGACCAGTCAAGTGGTTTTGTCCTATGTGGTGGGTGATGTACTCAAGTCCAAAGGGCTCAATGTCGAGTACAAGCCCTCCGATACGCAATTGCAATTCACGGCAATTGCTGCAGGGGACATGGATTTCCAGGTTGAAGTTTGGGAAGGCTCGATGAACGATAACTTCCAGAAGTCCTTGAAAAATGGCGCTGTGGACTACGGCGCGCACAATGCGGTGACCCGCGAAGACTGGTGGTATCCCAGCTATATGAATGAAATGTGCCCCGGTCTGCCAGACTGGAAAGCACTGGATAAATGTGCCGCGAAACTCGCCACAGCCGAGACAGGTACCAAGGGCCGTTTTGTAGGACCACCCGCTGATTGGGGTAAGCATTATTCGGAACGCATCACGGCCTTGAAGATGAACTTCCAGGAAGTGTCTGTCGGCCAAGCGGCAACGCTGTGGGCTGAGTTGCAAGCCGCCTACGACCGCAAACAACCGGTGGTCATCTTTAACTGGACTCCCAACTTTATTGAGGCGAAATTCAAAGGGCAGTTCGTGGAGTTTCCCACCTATGATCCCAAATGCCACACGGACAAAAGCTGGGGCATCAATCCCGACGCTTTGTATGACTGCGGCGCGGCGGCAAAGGGCTACCTGAAAAAGGTGGGTTCTAAGAACATCGCCAGCAAATGGCCCACAGCCGATAAGATCCTCAAAAAGGTGAACTTCACCAATGACCAGATCGCTGCAGCTGCCGCGATGGTGGACGTTGACGGTATGAAGCCCGAAGATGCCGCTAAGAAGTGGGTAGCTGCCAATCAGGCCAGTGTCAAAGCCTGGACGAACTAAAGGTCTCCCAACAACAGTGGGCCGCCTTTGGCGGCCCACTGTTTTGTGTAATTACTCTGTTTTGAGGTTAGTGAATGTTGCAGGCCACGCCGAAAATATCATGTCGTCACCTTTGGAAAATTTTCGGCCCTGACCCTGTCGGATTTTTGAAAAAGCACCAACACCAGCCCACGCTAGACGACTTTGCTGCTGAAAAATATATTGGGGCCGTAAGAGACGTATCCTTTGACGTGATGGACAATGAGATTTTGGTCATCATGGGCCTGTCTGGTTCAGGAAAATCTACCCTGATACGAGCCATCACCCGCCTGAACGACCCCACGACAGGGGAAGTCATGATGGACGGCAAGAACCTACTAAAGGCCTCCGCGAGTGAGCTTATCGAGATTCGGCGCCACAAAATGGGCATGGTGTTTCAGAACTTTGGCTTGCTACCACACCGTAATGTCATTGATAACGTTGCCTTCCCCCTTGAAGTGAGCGGCATGTCGCGCACGCTGCGCGATACCAAAGCCCGCGAGATGCTCAAACTCGTTGGGCTTGAAGGGCGTGAAGCGTATTTCCCCAGGGAATTATCTGGGGGGCAGCAGCAACGGGTGGGCATCGCACGCTCACTGGCCGTGGGGCCCGAAATCTGGTTTCTCGATGAGCCTTTTTCTGCCCTGGACCCACTGATCCGTCGCGAAATGCAGGACGAATTTATCCGCCTGCAAAAGCTGTTACGAAAAACCATTTTGTTCATCACCCACGATTTTGATGAGGCGATCCGCCTGGCTGATCGCATTGGCATCATGAAAGACGGCGCCTTGGTGCAATTGGCAACGCCGCAGGAAATGGTATTGCACCCTGCCAATGACTATGTGCGCGAGTTCGTCAAGATTGCGCCGCGCGACAAAATTCTTACGCTGGGAGCGATTGCCCGCCCGCTAGCGGGTGAACTCCCGCCCCAAGCCTTAGCCGGGGCAACCAAACTTTGCGATGCGGCAGCGCAAATTCTTGCTTCGGACCATAGTTTTTCTGTCTTGAACGCGGACCAGCAGGCTATGGGCACGGTCACCCGCGAGGATTTGATCGAAGCCCTGTTCCCACAGACGGCAACGCTATGACTACCGCGCTTGCAGTGGATGTGGCTTCGGGCACAGGGCAGGCGCGCAGCCAAGCTTGGTTGCCCGCGCTGGGTTTTCTGGCTTTGCTTGGC
>JBBAPY010000062.1:0-13438 GCA_040400635.1 Rhodoferax sp. | reverse complement strand
ACATCGGAGCAGCGGTCCACGCCAGGTCCTTTGCCGTACCAGATGCCAAAAACGCCGTCAAACTTATTGGTGCCAGCGGGCGCAAAGCCCAGTTGCTGCGTGCCCCACAAGGCGGTGGCGGCCAGTTCTTCATTGACGCCGGGCTGGAAATGCACATGGTGCTCTAACAGGCGTTTTTTTTCTTTGGCCAGCGACTGGTCGTAGCTGCCTAAAGGCGAACCCCGGTAGCCACTGATCAAGCCCGCGGTGTTCTTGCCCGCAGCCACATCTCGCACGCGCTGCATCATGGGCAAGCGCACCAGAGCGTGGACGCCACTCATAAAAGCCTGGCCGGCAGCTTGGGTGTATTTGTCGTCCAGCGTGACGGATGCGGCACGCAGCTGGTCGGGGTGCAGGGGGGCGTTCATGGCAATGGGCTCCTGGAGTGATGGGGCCGCTTTGTGGGCGGCAGTCTGTGCAGCGGGCTCCGGGTAGGAGGGCTGCGTCTGCCGCGCAGTGTAGTCAAACTAGAAGCAAGTATGTATTGCGCCACTAATTGCCCCATCGTCCTCAATGAGGGGCATCCAGCGCCATTTGTCAAAGGTGGTGCAGGGGTGCGACAAGCCCAGCGCCACGCGGTCGCCCACCACCGGCACCGGTCCCACGGGGTCAAAGCGCATAAAGGCGTGTTGGTCGTTCAGGGCGCTGATGCGCCAGTGCGGCGGCGCTGCTCGCGCCTGTAGCATGCTGCGCACTTGCGCGCTGGCATGCCATTGCACTGTGGGCAAGGCGATGTCGTAAGAGATATCGCGCTTGCCGCAACTGAGCAGCGCCAGGCCGGGCTCGGGCACGGATTGCACCAAAGCCCATACCTCCAAGGCTGGCCGCAGCGAGTCCTTTAGCCCTTCGCGCTGCTCCACTAGGCGCAGGTAATGGAGGTAGTGTTCGTGGTCGTGCGTTAAATAGCAACCAGAGCGCAACACGCCGCATACCTGTTGCGATAAACCCTGCGCTTGCAGCAGCGGCAAGACCAGGTCAAACACCGCCGAGCCACCTGCTGACAAAATAATCGGGCCCGGCGCAAACCAGCCGCGCGCATCACAAGCGCGCGCCACTTCCAGCACCCGACGCACCAGCGCGCTGACTGCTACCGGGTCCAGCGCCGGGTCGCAGACGGCGGCATGGCCTTCATAACATTCGACGCCGCCCAGGCGCACGGCTTTGGATGCGGCCAGGGCTTGCGTCAGTGTCAAAGCTTCGTCCAAGCTGCGGCAACCGGTGCGCTGGCCGGGAATGCCCATTTCCAGCAACACATCAAAAGGTTGGCAATCGCTGTGCATATCCGCCCAGGCTTCAATCAAGCGCAACTGTGCGATGGAATCAACCAAAAACCAGACCCGTAAATCCAGATGCTGGCGCAGCAAATGTTGCAGTCCAGCCAGGTCGGCCGCGCCCAGCACCTGGTTGGCAATGATGGCGCGCCGCACGCCAGCGGCCACGCCCACGCCTAGTTGAAATACCGTGGCAAAGGACAGGCCCCAGGCGCCAGCTTTCAGTTGCATGGCAAATAGTTCGGGCGACATGCTGGTCTTGCCGTGCGGTGCCAGGTAGATGCCCTTGCGCTGCGCAAAGTCCTGCATCCAGCGCAGGTTGTGCACGAGTGCGCTGCGCCGTAACACCGCCAGTGGGAAAGCCAAGTCGTTGGCCAGCACATTCCAGCCACGCGCTGCGATGTCCGCCAAGGCGCCGGGCTGTGCGCCCTGCGGAAAGCTTTTGCTAAGCGGGCCTAAGTCATGCATAGCAGAGCGCCCCATAGCAGACGCATATTGCGAACGATTTTCATCCTATTTATGGCACTCACTTGGGCCACAAAACCCACATCTGTAGAGGCTGTTTCAGCCGTCCGGCCAATTCCCCAGCCTGCGCCCCTGAACCAGCAAAGAAGTCGGCGCGCACGGCGCCGGTGATGGCGCTGCCGGTGTCCTGGGCGATGACCAGTTGTTGCAACTGGGTTTGGGCGCCGGTGGAGCTCATCCATACCGGGGTGCCGTACGGGATGCTGCCAGGGTCGACGGCTATGGAGCCGCCGGCTGTCAGGGCCACTCCTTGGGCGCCACGCGGGCCGGCATCCGTGTCGCTATTGCTTAAGGCCTCTTCGCGAAAAAACACCATGCGCGGGTTGCTCCAAAGTAGCTCTTCTTGGCGCTGTGGATTGCGTGCCAGCCAGGCTTTAATTCCCGGCCAGGTGGCATCCTTGGTCAGGCCCTGGTCCAGCAACCACTTGCCCACGCTTTTATAGGGCTGCTCATTGGTGCCGGCAAAGGCCAGGCGTGAGGTGCGATAGCTACCGTCTGCCTGCTGCACACGGATACGCCCCGAGCCTTGGATTTGCAGCACCATGGCATCGACCGGGTCGGCCAGATAGACCAGAGCCCGTCCTTTGAGGGCGGCTTTGGCCTCGGGCAAGGTATCCATTTCTTTGCGCGTGTACCAGGGCTTGCGGCTGGCCAGACCGGCCGGTGGCGCGTAGAGCGGCGCACTGAAACTGGTATTGGGCGTGCGGCTGGCCTCAAAAATGGGTTCGTAATAGGCGGTGAGCAAACCCTGGGCGTCGCCTTGCAGTGACTCGACACGGTAGGGCTGTAGGTGGCGGAACATCCAAGCGCGCTGGCTGGCTGCATCGGCATGGGCCAGCGCCTGGGCTTGCGGACACAAAGTGGCCAAGGCCGGGGCCATGCTGGCGCTGCGCTCGCAGCTTTTTATCCATGCGCGCCAGCCCTGCTCGATGGCGTTCTGCTGCAGGCCGGGCAATGCGTCCCAGCCCACCCCCACCCAGCGGCTGCGTGCTTGAACGATGGTTTGCCCGGTTTCTACTTTGGGCGGCGCTTCTATTCCTGCCGCAGCGGGCGCCTGCGTAGTGGAAGCAGCCGGTGTGCGGTCTTCAACCGGAGCGCTGTTGGGGCTGCTGGCGCAGCCGCCCAGGCTTCCTACAATCAGTGTGCACATTACTGCAGCAGCAACCCACCCCATGACCCTGATTATTTTGGAAGCACTCGGCGCCGGCCTGTTGCTCATAGCCATCGTTTGGTGGACCATGTTTTCCGGGCGCAAAAACGGTGAATTGCCGCCCCCGCCTTCTGACGAAGAAACGCCCCCCAAGCCGTAAGCTGGACTCACAACAAGCGGTGCTGCAAGGCCGGTAGCTGCATCCGGCAACGGGCTAGCTGTGCGGCATCGAGCTCGGCCAGCACCACGCCCGGCTCTTGCGCCTGCTGCGCCAGCACCGCGCCCCAAGGGTCAATCGCCAGCGACTGGCCCCAGGTGCGGCGGCCGTTGGGATGCGTGCCGCCTTGCGCAGCGGCCACTACAAAGCTTAGGTTTTCCACCGCGCGCGTGCGCAGCAGCAACTCCCAATGCGCCTGGCCGGTGGTGTAGGTAAATGCGCTGGGCACCAGCAACAAGTCCGCCCCGGCCGCCGAATGCGTACGGTACAACTCGGCAAAGCGCAGGTCGTAGCAAACGCTCAAGCCCACGGTCCACACATGCCCATCGCGCGAGGGCAGCGAAAACTGCACCGGCTGGTGGCCCGCTTGCAGCACGCGTGATTCGTCGTAGGACTCGGTGCCATTGTCAAAGCGGAATAAATGAATTTTGTCGTAGCGCGCGGCGCAAACGCCTTGCGGGTTAAAGGCCAGGCTGCTGTTGAACACTTTTTCGCTATGGCCCGCCTTATTCGTGGATAAAGGCAGTGTGCCCCCGACAATCCACAGGCCCAGACGGCGCGCCTCTTTCGATAAAAAGTTTTGGATCGGGCCGCTGCCAAACTGCTCCTGGATGGCCAACTTTTCGCCATCGTGTTGTCCTATCAGGCAAAAGTATTCGGGCAATACGGCCAGCTCTGCACCGGCTTGGGCGGCCTGCTCCAAGAGCTTCGCCGCCTGCGCCAGGTTGTCCTCTACCAAACCGGTAGATACCATTTGAATTGCTGCAACCTGCATAGGGCACTCCTGATAAACGCGTTGAAGAAAAAAGCCTTGGCCGCCTACTTGGGTGTGTTGTCGCGTTCCACCTGGGTGACGCGGGGCTCCATCCAGGTGCCGTCAATAAAAAACTCATGCGTATTGGCCTGCACCAATGGCTTAAGCAAGAGCCACTGCGCCAGCAGCGAATAAATACCGACCACGGGGTTCACCGCGGTATAGACCAGGGCGGCGCCGGCGGCATTGAGCTCGGGAATCACCACCACTTTAATCGCCTGGGTTTCCTTCGCGATATCAGCGCTGCCTTCCATCAAGACCACCGCATTGGGCCCTTTCATTTGCAAATTATTGGTGCGCGCCTGACCTCTGGAAATATTGACGTCTCCGCGTACAAAATCAAAGGTGAAGCCTTCGCTAAACACATCCCGAAAATCTAACATCAATCGCCGCGGCAGGGATTGCAAACTCAGCACGCCCAGCAGCTTGCCAATGTTGGGTTCAGTTTTGAGAAACTGTCCGTCATCGATCGCCACACTAAAGCTGCCGGTCATGCTCGGGTAGTCCACGGTAATGGGCGAGCCCTGCCAGCCCACTTGCCCATCGATTCTGCCTTTGCCTTTGCGGATCACATTCTTCATGCCGTAACGGGTCAGCAAGTCGCCGGAATCTTTTATTTCCAGCTTGAAGTCGAGCTGTGTACGGCGCCGGTCGCGCATGGCTTCGGCTGGCACATTGGCTGCGGCGCCGGGCGCCAGAGGTTGCAAACGCCAGGAACCGCTGGCATTGAGCACGGCCTCGGGCATGCTGACATTAAAGCGCTTGAGCAACCACTCGCGCTGGGCATCGCGCGCGGTGGGCGACACCTGGTTGATGGCTTCCACTTCCAAGCGCCCCAGCTTGCGGCCTTGCAACTCAAATTCTTCGGCCACCACGTCCAGCGCCGGGATGCTAGAGGGTTGCTCGTCCAGCAATTGGTCTACCTCCAGCGCCGCTTTGCTGTTCAGCGAGAGACGGCTCAGGCGCGCATACAAGCGGCCTGCGCTGCTGCTATCGGCCGCGGTACCACCCAGGCCCGCCTGGCGGTACTCCAATTGGCCGCTGAACTCGGTGGTCTCGACCTGTGAACGCCATAGATTTCCCGAGCGTGTGGCCTTCAGGTTCACGGCATGTAAGGCATGGCCGCCCCAGCTAATTTCGCGCGCGCGCAGTTGCAGCGCATTGGGCAGAAAATCCGTGCCCAGATCAAACTGGGGCGTGCTGATTTTTTTACGCGTACCCACGCTATTGCCCACGCCGCTAAAGAGTACCGACCAGCTATCTACCTCCAGTGCGTCCATGCTGAGGCGGGCGGAAATACCTTGCGCCGGCATGGCCATGGCCTCGTTTGCGCCGGCTCCCAGGGCCATGGTGCCACGCAACACGCGCGGCGCAGCGCCTGAGATGTCACGTAGCAAATTAATGTTAGCGATGGCGCCTAGGCTCACCTGCCACTGCTCTTGGCTCTTTGCCGCCGATGCGCTATTGGTGTCCAGCGGAGCAGACACTTGCAGGCGCAGTGGCAAAGCAGCGTCCACGCTTTTCGCAAGCGGCGCAGGCAGGGCCAGCACCATTCCTTGCAAATTAGAGTTCACCGTGATGTCGGGCACGCCCAAGCGCATGATGATCGTTGCCTGGTAATTGGTCGCACCCGTGGCATAGTGCGCCAGGTTGGCCATCGCACCCAGCTCCGCGGCTTCGCGCAAACCCTCGGCGGCCACGCGCCCGTCCAGCCGCAAGGTGGCCGGGCTGGCTTTGATGCTTGCGCCCGCGTCCGCAGTTTTGGGGGCGGCGGTGGCGCTGTCAGGCCCAGCGCCGAGGTTTCCCAAACTGCCTTCGATGCGCACGTCACCGCCGAATAGACGCCCGGTCACGCCATTGACGTTGTAGCCAAACTCGGTGAAGTTGATCGGCCCGCGCGCGCGCAGCACACGCGGCGTGGAAGGCAGGATTTGCACATCATTGCCTTGCAGGTTGACACTGCCATTGACCGCCATGCGGTTGGTATCGGCCAGCGGGAAATCGAGTTTGACCCGGTACTCGGCCAGGCCGTTGACCGATGCCTTGGCCAGTGCCTGCCCAGTCATTTCGGCCAAGGGCGAATTATTGGTCACGGTGAGTGCATCGGCCAGCGGCCCGCGTCCTTGCGCGTTGACGGAAACCGTGGAGTTGCCGTACAAATTGTTCATCACCGCATCACCGCGCACCATAGGCACCGTTCCCCACAGGCCGCGCATGCCGTTAAGGTAGAGGGCGCTTTGGTCTATCACCAACTCGCCATTGAGCTGGGTAAATACCGGCCAAGGCAGCTTGCCAGACGGCATTTGCGCCGCAGGCACGTAGGCGAAAGTGGCATTGTTGACATTGGCCGAAACGCGGAACTGGCCCTGACGCGCTTGCGCAAACGGAAACTCACGCAAGTCGCCTTTGAGTTTGAGTTTGATGTCCGAAGCGGTGCCGGCGCGCACCGCATCGCGCAGATAGTCGCGCAGGTCTTTAGAGAGCGAAAGCGGCAAATAGCGCTGCACGCGGGACAACTCCACACGCGAAAAGCGCCCTTGCACATCCACGCTGCCCGGACCGGAGCCACTTTGCTGCAGGGTCCATTGCCCCTCCAACTCGCCTTGCATATCGGCGTTGCCAATGCGCACTTTGCTGGCGCTGACGGTCCAGCCGGTGGATGCATGTTTCCATTGCAGGTCAGCGCTTAACTCGTTGAACGGCACCAGGGGTTCGGACAAGTGCCGGCCGAGGTCTAGGACACCCTTGTTCATGGCCAGTTGCGCGCGCCCACCGCGCTCGCTCAGGTCAAGCTCAATGTCCAGGCCGCGAAAGCCGGGCATTCCTTCGCCTTGCGCCGCCATCCCGGCTTGCTGGATACGGCCTTTGAGGGCAAAGGTCTCGGGCGCGCTGACAGCGCCTTTCCAACTCGCCTGAAAACCTTGCACGATGCCCACAGGCTGGTAGGACTCCAGCATCGCGCGCAGTTTCGCTTGCATAGGAAAACGCTGTGCAACCTGGCTTAAAGCGCCTAAGTCCAGCCGCTCGGCAATGAGTTCCCCATGTGCCGGCGAGGAGTCGATCTTGGCTCCCTTGCCCTCTTGCGCATCCCATATCGACAAACGCGCATTACCGCCGGGCCAGCGCACGCCGTCGGCAGTGACAAACTGCAAACCCTCGCTGGTGTACTCCATGCCGCCGGCGATGCTGCGCGCAGCCAGGCGCCCGGATGCGGCGGGCATGACGATGGAGGCCATCTGTTCCGCCCGGCCCAACTCCACATCCTTGACCAACACATCGGCTGTGGCGCCTGTGAATTGGCCGCGCTGTGCATCGGCCCAGATACGCACGCTGCCGCGTCCTTGGCTGACGTGGGTGTCCAAATCCATATAGTTGCGTAACTGGCCCCAGTCCACATCGCCAAACAGGGCATACATCTGGCCCGACCAGGTCTTCACCTGGCCCGCATGCAGTGCCAGCACCGGGTGGCTGAATACCCCTTGCACCGTAAAGCGATCACCCCATTGGCTTGGAGGGCTGGCATCGAGCCGCATGCGGTGGCTAAAACGCCGGTTGCGCAGCACCAGGTCCACATCGGACAAGTCCAGCGGCGCTGCGCTGCGCGTTTCATCGGTCCAGCGCAACTGGCCGTGGCGGATAGCAATTTCGGGTTGGCTAAAGAGCCAGTCGCTGGCCGCATCGGGCGCATCGTCCATCGCGCGCAGTTGCAAACCGGCAATCCAAATCGAGCCATCGGCGGCGCGCCGGATATCCAGCGCAGCGCCTTCTACGTATAGCTGCTCTAAATTGCCTGCGGCCAGCGAGCGCGGGGAAATCGCCGCTTGAACCGTGGGCAAGGCGAGGGCTACCCGCCCTTCTTTGTCCACTAATTGCACATCGTGCAGCGCAAGCGAGGGAATGAGCCCATTGGACACCGCTTCGATAGTGCCAATGCGTACCCCTACTCCTAATCGCTGCGTGGCTTGTTCTTGCAGCCAGGGGCGCAAAGTGTCGATTCGCGGCACAATGGCAAAGTGCAACACCGCCCAGAACATTACAAACAACAGCCACCCGGCACCGACCAAGCGCAGCAGCCACTTGGCCAACAACGCAACGGTCGACAAGGTGCGCGAGGGGGTTGTTGGGGTATCAGTCATTGGCGCGTGCAGTCAAGCATGGAATTATGACCCGCAATACCCCCGCATCGCGCTCGGAGCACGCACGATTTGCGCAAAGAGTGCGCAGGCGTTACGGCGCAAGGCTTGCTATGTTGCCAGAGGGTCTGCCCGATGCATCTGCGCAGACAGCGCTTTATCAGAATTTGCGTGCCCAAGGGCTGGACGTTGGGCAGGCTTTGCGCATTACCCGCCAACATGTGCTCGAACGCCTGCTGGTATTGGACTGCGATGCGGGCCTGGACTTGCGTGGTGTCACACAGTGCATGACGGAACTGGCCGAACTCGCACTGTGCGAAGCCTATGCGCAGGCCAGCGCGGATGTGCAGTCCGTGCACGGCGCGCCCTGTAAAGCCGATGGCAGCGCCAGTGCGCTGTGCATCATAGGCATGGGCAAACTTGGCGCGCGCGAGCTCAATGTCTCCAGCGACATCGACTTGATTTATGTGTACGACGCCGATGGTGACACGCTTGGCAACAGCGAGGGGCGCGCTCGCATCTCCAACCAAGAGTACTACGGCAAACTGGTGCGCGCGCTCTATACCTTGCTGGGCGAAACTACCGAGCACGGTTTTGTGTTTCGGGTGGACCTGGCGCTGCGCCCCAACGGCAACTCCGGCCCGCCTGCGGTGTCACTGGGCGCTTTAGAAGAATATTTCCAAACCCAGGGCCGTGAATGGGAGCGCTTTGCCTGGCTGAAAAGCCGCGTGCTGGCGCCGCAGCTTAGTGTGGGCAGTGCTTTTGCCCTGCAATTGCGTGCAGTGGTAACACCTTTTGTGTTTCGCAAATACCTGGACTACAACGTGTTTGACGCGCTGCGCGTGCTGCATCGCCAAATCCGCGAACACGCGGGCAAACGCAGTGCCGGCCACCCCGAGCGGCACAACGATGTCAAGCTTTCGCGCGGTGGCATCCGCGAAATTGAATTTACCGTGCAGCTTTTGCAAGTGGTGCGTGGTGGTCAGTTCCCCGAGTTGCGCACCCGGCCTACGCTGAGCGCCTTGCAGCGCCTGGTACAGGCGGGCTTGATGCCGGCCGAAAAAGCCCAGGCTTTGGAAGCGGCCTATGTGTTTTTGCGCCGGGTGGAGCACCGCATCCAGTACCTGGACGACCAGCAAACCCATGTCTTGCCCACCCAGGACGCTGACCTGGCCTGGATTGCCGACACCCTGGATGTCGCCAGCACCAGCGAATTTTTAGCGCAGTTGGACCACCACCGCGAAAACGTGGCGCAGGAATTTGATGCGTTACTGGGCGGCAGTGACAAACCCTGCAGCGGCTGCAAACCAGGAGAAGCGGACCCGGCCCGGCCCGGCGCACCGCCGCTTACCGACCTGGACAGCCTGTTCGCACAAATGCCCCATGCCATGCAAGAGCGTCTGGCGCTGTGGCGCGACCATCCGCGCGTACTGGCCTTGCGCGAGGAATCGCGGGGCCGTTTGCTGCGCCTGGTGCAGCGTACCGGCCAGTGGTTACAAGAGGGCGAGATAAACCAGGACGCGGCGCTGCGATTGATGGACTGGATGGAGACCTTGTTACGCCGCGAAAGCTACCTGGCTTTGCTGGTCGAGCGTCCAGCCGTGCATCAACGTTTATTGCGGCTTTTAGGCGCGGCGCGTTGGCCGGCGCGCTATCTGCAAAAGCACCCGGGCGTTATCGACGAATTAGCGGGTAGCACCATGGTGCGCGAGCGTTTTGACGCAGCCGCATGCGAGGCCGATATCGAGCGCCGCTGCAAAGCGCTGCGCAACAGCGGCGAAGAGGACGAGGAAAGCCTGCTCAATCTGTTACGTCGTGCGCACCACGTCGAGGTCTTTCGCACCCTGGCGCGTGATGTAGAAGGCCTGATCACGGTGGAGCAAGTAGCCGACGATTTAAGCGCCCTGGCCGAAGTGGTTTTGCGCATCACTGCCCGGTGGTGTTGGCAGCGCATGAAACAGCGCCATGGCGAGGTGCCGCGCATCGCCATCATTGCCTACGGCAAGCTCGGCGGCAAAGAGCTGGGCTACGGCGGCGATCTGGACATTGTGTTTTTGTACGACGATCCGGACGAGCGCGCCGGCGAAATCTACGGCACGCTGGTGCGCAAACTGATCAACTGGTTGACGGTTAAAACCGGCGAGGGCGACCTCTACGAAATCGACACTGCTTTGCGCCCTAATGGTAATTCCGGGCTGCTGGTCACCACGTTTGCTGCCTATGCCGATTACCAGCAACAGCGCGGCTCCAACACCGCTTGGACCTGGGAGCACCAAGCCATGACGCGCGCCCGCTGCGTGCTCGGCAGCCCAGACCTGCACAGTCGCTTTGATGCCATCCGCGAGGCCGTGATTTGCAGCCCGCGCAACCAAGATGCGCTACGCGCCGAAATAGCGGCCATGCGCGACAAAGTGCGCACGGCCCATCCGGTACCAGCCGAGCGCTTTGACGTCAAGCACAGCCCCGGCGGTATGGTGGACATTGAATTTGCGGTGCAGTTTCTGGTGCTGGCGTACGGGCACATGCATCCTGGCTTACGCGCTAATGTGGGCAATATCGCGCTCCTGCAAGTAGCGCAAGATTGCGGCCTGTTGCCCGCGCCGCTAGGCCATGAGGCCGCCCAGGCCTACCGCGCGCTGCGCCGTATTCAGCATAAAGCGCGTCTTAACGAAGAGCCCACCCATGTGGCCTTGGACGACGCGCAAAACGAGCGCCAGGCGGGTCTGGCGGTGTGGCGCGCGGTGTTTGCGCCGGCTTAAGCCTTGGCTCTGGATGCTACCGGATTTCTCGGTATAAAAATATTTTTTGGCAAATCTCAACTATTTGCCAATATTTAGGAACGGCGTGACCTGGCCGGCGATGGTGGTGGGCAACACCCCGTTCCATTTTTCAACCTTTTTCAGTTCTACATAGCTTGCCCCGCCCTGGGTGTTGATCGCTTCAACCTGGATCTTGATGGCCTTGGCTTCACCTTCTGCCTTAGCGATTGCCTGGTAGGCCTCAACCTTGATGCGCTGTAAGTCCTGATCTGCTTTGAGCTTTGATTGGGTTGCGATGACCTTTTCCTCAATCGCCCTTTGATAGGCGACCGAGAAGCCGAAATTGACTAAACTTACATCGTTGACGCTGATGTCATACTTGTTGAGCTTGCTTTCAAATTCGGTCTTAATTTCACTAGAGACCAAATCTCGTTTTGTGATCAATTCCTCACTGGTATGGCGTGCTGTGACCGACTTGAATGACTCGCTGAGCATGGGTAATATCAACGAATCACGCAGGTCAAAGCCAAATTCTTTGTAGATGTGCGCCGCGCGATCACCGCGGATGCGGAAATTCACCACGATGTCGGTGTGGACTTCCTGCAAATCCTGTGAGCCACCACTGGCGTGCTCAAGTCTTGCTGAAGTCATACGCGCAGAAACGGTTTTGACATCGCTCAGCGGGTTCACCATATGAATGCCTTCTGGGAGAACATCAGGATTGATCGAGCCAAAGGTGGATTGCACGCCCACACTGCCTGCACTCACGACCGTGATCGCATTTGCCAAGATCCAGGTGGCAGAAACGGGAATCGAAAAGAATAATGGATTGAATAAGCTGTCTTCATTGCCCCCGCGTTTTTGAAGCAAGGCACGAACGAAATACGGAGTTACAAAAGCGATAGCGAGAACGATTAGGAAGAACATAGGGAGCCTTTAAAGATGTGATGACCTGTATTCATCATGGAAAGAACCTCAAATAGTTCACTCAAATCCAGTGCTATCCGCTCCAGCACTGGCGCATACAACCTGTCCTCGCCTTGTCGGTAGAGCTTCACCGACTCGTACCAAGGACTGTCATCTCTGTTCAGTAACCAGCGCCAGTCAGGTGCATAGGGCAACAAGACCCAAGTTTTTTTACCCAAAGCGCCAGACAAGTGGGCAACACTTGTATCCACACTGATTACAAGGTCCATCAACTCACACAGCGCTGCTGTGTCGGCAAAGTCAACAAGCCTTTCGCCAAAGTGTTTGATATTGCTTTTTGCCAGAGCGTCCTTGTCGGTTTCACGCACTTCCTTTTGTAGGCTGAAATACTCAAACTCTGGTGGTAGGTGCTCAAGCAGACTTGCCAAAGACAAACTTCTGTTGTGGTCCCCTTTATGTTGAGCGCTACCACTCCAGACCAGGCCAATGCGTGGCCTTGACTTCGCGCCAAGCAGCTGGCCCCATAGTTTCAATTTGGCGGCGTCACTTTTGAGATATGGAGCCGGGCTGGGAATTGATTGCAACTCAGTTTTAAATGCCAAGGGAAGACTCATCAAAGGGCATTGGTAGTCGAAATTAGGGAGCGGCGTGCCTTTTTCAATCAGCAGATCTACGTCTTCCAGTGTTCCCAACAGAGCTATTAGAGACTTAGGAACAGCAAGAAAAACGATAGCGCCCAAACTCTTAACTAGCTTGGCATAGCGACAAAACTGAATGGTGTCTCCTAATCCCTGCTCGTCCCACAAGAGAATTTTTTTACTGGCCAATGACTCCCTACCCAACCATAGGGGCTGAGGCAGGAGTCGCTCGCCAATGAGGTTTTTCTGACTTTCGGATTTCCATCGCCATTCATATTTACTAAAGCCGCTTAAAAAGTTGCTATTTAAAAGTAATGCTATCGAGGCATTCCAATGAGCGTCAGCATAGTTGGGTTTGAGCGCAATCGCCCGGTCATAACTTGCCAACGCTTCATCCAAAAGATTGAGCTCTTTGAGCACAATCCCCCGGTTCGAGTAAGCCTCAGCATAGTCAGACTTGAGTGCAATCGCCTGATCGTAACTTGTCAGCACTTCCTCAAAACGATTGAGGTCCTTAAGCGCGTTGCCACGATTGAAATGGGCGTCAACATAGTCAGGTTTGAGCGCAATCGCCCGGTCGTAACTTGTCA
Source organism: Rhodoferax sp. (assembly GCA_040400635.1). Classification (GTDB taxonomy): domain Bacteria; phylum Pseudomonadota; class Gammaproteobacteria; order Burkholderiales; family Burkholderiaceae_C; genus Allorhodoferax. The sequence goes on along the minus strand of JBBAPY010000062.1, from coordinate 375 downwards.
GTACCTCCTCAAAACGGTTGAGGCCTTTAAGCACAAACCCCCGGTTCAAGTAGGCCTCAGCATAGCTAGATCTGAGCAAAATCGCCTTATCACAACTTGATAGCGCTTCCTCCAAGCGATTGAGGTCTTTAAGCAAAACTCCACGGTTCGAGTAAGCCTCAGCGTAGTCAGGTTTTAGTGCAATCGCTCGGTCGTAACTTGTGAGCGCCTCCTCCAAACGATTGAGGTCTTTAAGTACAACCCCCCGATTCGAGTAAGCCTCAGCAAAGTTAGTTTTTATTGAAGTCGCCTTGTCGCAACTTGACAGCGCTTCCTCCAAGAGGTTGAGTTCTCTAAGCAAAACTCCACGGTTCGAGTAAGCCTCAGCGTAGTCAG
>JBBAPY010000061.1:0-13666 GCA_040400635.1 Rhodoferax sp. | reverse complement strand
GGACGCGGACTACAACCAGTATGAAGTCGAAGCCGAAAACATGGGCGATTCGCTCAGCTACCTGGAAGACGGCATGGAAGTGGAAGTCGTGTTCTATGACGGCAAAGCTATTTCCGTCGAGTTGCCCACCAGCGTGGTGCGTGAAATTACCTGGACCGAGCCTGCTGTCAAAGGCGATACCTCGGGCAAAGTCTTGAAACCCGCAAAAATCGCTACCGGCTTTGAAATCGGTGTGCCAATTTTTGTGGCCCAGGGCGACAAAGTCGAAATCGACACCCGTACCGGCGAATACCGCAAGCGCGTCTAGGCCGCTACGCTGGCCAAAATCGCAACAAGCCCCTTCGGGGGCTTTTTTTATGCATGCTGACTGCGCCTGTGCATGGCGCACAATGCAGACATGAAAAACAGTTCTCCGCCCTTTCCCGGCGATCTGGCACACGCCTGGCAGACCTTACAACAGCTCTCGGACCAAGGCCAACAACTACCCGCCGATGCCAACCGTCTGGCCTTTGCCGACCCCGAATTTTTGCTGCGACGCGCCACGCGTGGCATCCGAATGGAATTGGAAATGCTCAAGCCAGAGCTCGACCTGAGCGCGCAAGGCATTGAGCACACCATCGTGGTTTTTGGCAGTGCGCGCTTTGTGGCCGCCGAGCAAGCCGAACTGGCACTACAAGAAGCCCGGGCCAGCGGCGATGTGCAGGGGCTGCAGGCAGCGACCCTGGCGCAAAAAAATGCGCGTTGGTACGAAGATGCGCGCCGGTTCGCGCACTTGGTGGCTAGCCACGGTATGCAGCAACCGCCCGCACAGCGTCTGTACATTTGCACCGGTGGCGGGCCTGGCATTATGGAAGCGGCCAACCGGGGCGCCAAGGAAGCAGGCGCGCCAACAGTAGGCCTGAATATCACCCTGCCACACGAGCAGCACACCAATTCCTATGTGACGCCTGCACTGAATTTCAAATTCCACTATTTCGCGGCGCGCAAAATGCACTTCATGATGCGCGCCAAGGCGCTGGTGGCATTTCCAGGCGGCTTTGGCACTTTGGATGAATTGTTTGAGATCATCACCCTGGTGCAAACGCGCAAATCCCAGCCCTTGCCCATCGTGCTTTTCGGTGCTGACTACTGGAAGCGCCTGATCAACTTTGCGCTTCTGATCGAAGAAGGCTTGATTGCGGCAAGCGATATGCAGTTGCTGCACTTTAGCGACAGCCCGCAAGACTGTTGGGACCACATCCGTAGCTTCGCGCCCGCAGCAGCAGCGCCGCGCTGAACACCGGGTTTTAAGCGCGCAAGCGCCAGGCGCTGCGGGCGCCCAGGGCCACCAAAACGCCCACGGTCCAAAACACCGCGCTCACCCCAACGACTGCACCAGCGCTGCCAAATAACAAAGGCATGAGCACGCTGGAAAAATTAATCGTCGTCAGGCGCAAGCCAATGGCCTGACCGTGCTGCGCGTGCGGCGTGATCTGGTGTAAGGTGCTCATGATCATGGGCTGCACCGCACCCAGGGCGACGCCCAGCACGACCGAACACACACCCATACCCCAGGCGGAATCCATCATGGGATAAATCAGGAACACGCTGGCGGTCAGTACCATCGACGCAGTCAGTGCATGCCACTCTTTGACCCGGGCCGCGGCGATGGGAATGAGCAAGCGCACGCCTACAGCGGCGATGGCAAAGCCACCCAAAATAGTGCCAATGACCGAGGCGCTCAGAGCGCGTTCGTGCCCTAGCACCGGCACCACAAAAGTATGCACATCCCAGCAAGACGAAAAAAGCCAGTTCACCACCAGCAAACGGCGCATAGCTGGCGATCTCAGCAAATACCAGGCGGAGGCCTGCGCACCTGTAGCTGGCATCACCGGCTGCAATTCGGGCACACCGCGTATGCACCAGGCGCTAAGCAAAGGCATGCATAGCGCAAACAAAAATGCAGCCCTAAAGCCCGGATGTGGCAGGCCATCGGGCATGGCCAGTGCGCCATAGTCGATGAGTAAACCAGCCGCCACCGCGCCAAAAAAATTGGATACCGCCGGCCCGATGGCCAACCAGCTAAAGACCTGGCGCAGTTCCACGCTATCGCGCGCAGCGCGGCCCACATGGCGTTGCAAGGCCACGGATGCAGTTCCGCTGGCCGCGCCCATGCACAGCGCGCTCGCACACATCACTTCGAAGACCGGGAAAAGCAGCGAAAGCGCAGCGCCCACTAAGGCACTGAGTACCGCCAGGTGCACAGGCCGCTGCAAACCGTGGCGATCCGCGTAGCGCCCTGCGGGCAATGACAAAAAAACCTGGCTGAGTGAAAAAAGCGACAGCAACAATCCCACATGCCAGGCGCTATGCCCCATGCGCAGTGCCAGCAAGGGCGTGGCCATGCGCATAGCCACCATGCTGGAATGCAGAAAAATGTGACCCGCTATCAGGCGCGGCAGCCATCCCCCACGCAACGTGGTTTGCACGGACACGCCTGCATCGGAAAGCACAGAACCCGCGCTGGCGGGCGGCGTGGGCTCGCTCACCGCGGCAAGGGCCCGTCGTCGTTGTCAAAGTCCTTGTCCAGCGGTATCAGACCAGTAGACTGCACCTCCGGTAAGCCCTCCACTTGTTTCAGTGCCCGTCCCATGGCTCGGCTGCGCACCTCTGCGTTGTCCAGGGTTTTGAGCACGGTTTCGGTTTGTGATTTGACCTTGGCCAGCACGTCGCCGAACTTGCCAAATTCAGTCTTCACCGCGCCCAGTACTTGCCAGACCTCACTGGAACGCTTTTCCAGTGCCAGCGTGCGAAAGCCCATTTGCAATGAGCTGAGCATGGACAGCAAGGTGGTCGGCCCGGCCAGCGTGATACGGTGGTCCCGCTGCAAGGACTCCATCAAACCCGGACGGCGCAGTACTTCGGCATATAAGCCTTCGGTGGGCAAAAACAAAATAGCAAAGTCGGTGGTGTAAGGCGGCTCGATATATTTTTCGGCAATGGATTTGGCTTCCAGACGGATACGCAGTTCCAGCGCTTTGGCCGCAGCTTCGGCGTCTGCAAAATGCGCCCTGCCCTGTGCATCGAGCAAACGCTCGTAATCCTCGTTGGGAAATTTGGCGTCAATCGGCAACCACAGCGGCGTACCGTCTTCAGCCCTGCCGGGCAGCTTGATGGCGAAGTCCACCACGTTTTTACTGCCGGGCCGGGTGGCTACTTGAATGGCGTACTGGTCGGGCACAAACACCTGCTCCAGCAAGGCGGCCAACTGGGCCTCGCCAAAAATGCCACGGGTCTTGACGTTGCTCAGCAAATGCTTGAGGTCCCCCACACCCTGGGCCAGGGTTTGCATTTCGCCTAAACCTTTATGTACCTGCTCCAGCCGGTCGGCCACTTGCTTGAAGCTCTCGCCCAAACGCGCCTGCAAAGTGGTTTGCAGCTTTTCGTCCACCGTGGCGCGCATTTCGTCCAGCTTGGCGGCATTGGTGCTTTGCAATTGCGTCAACTGTGCTTCCAGCGTGGTGCGCACCTCGGCCAGGGTGCGGGCGCTGGACTCGCCCAACTCGGCGATGCGGCGGGCGTTAGATTCACTCAAGGCACCCAATTGGGTGCTCAAGGTGTCCGACAGGTTTTTCTGCAAACCGGCCAACTGCTGGCCAAAAGCGTCTATCTGGGTGTTTTGCGTTCGGGTGGCTTCGGCAGTCTGTGACGTCAGGGTTTGCTGAAAAGTCGCCATGCTATGGGAGGCTTCCTGGCGGCCGTCGCGCGCGGTGTCGACCAGATCCCGGCGCATTTCGCGCTCCAGCCGGTCCAGGCGCTCGGCCTGGACTTGCAGGGCGGCCAAAACGGCCTGTGTGGATTGCTCACTTTGCCCAGCACCCGGCGTGCGGCGCAGCAACAGCACCAACAGCAATACCGTGTGTAAGCCTAACAAAACCGCCGCCAGCCAGATCCATCCTTCAGTCACAGCACATTCTTTCTAAAACCCGATTGTGCTTTAAATGATGCCCAAGACCGGCATTCGCCTAGCGGCCAATTAGCCAGCGAAGTCGCCACAATTGCCTCCGCCCTATCGGACACTGTTACCGCAAGGCTCAGCCCCGTGCCAAAACCTCGGGATTGAGCGGCGTCACGGCTTTGCCTTGGGTCAGGTAGCCGATCAAATTGTCCACGGCCAAATCGGCCATGGCCTGGCGCGTGCCGGGTGTAGCACTAGCGATATGCGGCGTCAGCACGACATGGGGCACGGTGAGCAGGTCAGGGTGTACGCGTGGCTCACCTTCATAGACGTCTAAGCCCGCTGCGGCGATAGTACGATTACGCAACGCCTGCGCTAGGGCGCCGTCATCGACAATGCCGCCGCGCGCCAGGTTGATCAGCGTGGCTGTGGGCTTCATAGCGGCCAGTTCTGCCGCACCAATAGTGTGGTGCGAGGCTGCGCTGTAGGGCACTACCAGCATCACATGGTCCGCGCTTTGCAGTAATTCCTGTTTACCTACATAACGCGCTTTGCACGCCTCTTCGGTTGCCGCATCCAGGCGGCTGCGGTTGTGGTAAACCACTTGCATACCAAAACCAAAGGCAGCCCGACGGGCAATAGCCTGGCCGATACGCCCCATGCCAATAATGCCCAGGGTGCTGCCATGCACTTCGGCGCCGGAGAACATGTCATAGCTCCAGCGTGTCCACAGCCCGGCGCGCAAAAAGTGCTCGCTTTCGCTCACCCGCCTGGCCGTCGCTAGCAAAAGTGCAAAGCCGAAATCGGCCGTGGTTTCGGTCAGCACGTCCGGCGCATTGGTACCCAGCACACCGGCAGCGGTCATTGCGGGCAGGTCAAAATTGTTATAGCCCACCGTCATATTGGCGCAAATTTTTAGCTCAGGGCATTGGGCTAGCAGCTCGGCGTCCATACGCTCGGTGCCGGTGGCAAACACACCCACCTTGCCCTGCATACGGCGCAGCAACTCCGCCCGATCCCACAGCACATCGTCCGGGTTGGACTCGACCTCAAAATGGGCAGACAGGCGGTCAATCACGCTTTGGAAAATAGCGCGGGTTACCAAAATGCGGGGCTTGGAAGTGGACATAGTGAAAATTTACAAAGAAGTCGTTAGGAAGTGGCAAACGAAAACGCGTTCGACTGAGGCATGGGGGCCGCTTGGGCTGGCCGAAATGACCACTTAATCCAGCCAATGCGTAAATTCTGCCATTGGCACGCGGGGCGTTACAAAGCCATTAACCGGCGCATCAGTATCGGCATAGCCCAGAGCCATGCCACAGACCAGCATTTCGCCTTGGCCAGCCCCGATATGCGGCATGATGATTTTGGCAAAGCCGTTCCATGCTGCTTGAGGGCAGGTGTGCAGACCCCGCCCGCGCGCAGCGACCATGATGTTTTGCATAAAAGCACCATAGTCCACCAGGGAGCCGCGTCCCATCACGCGATCAATCGTGAACATCAAGCCCACGGGCGCGTCGAAAAAGCGGTAATTGCGCTGGTGCTGGGCGTGCATTTTGTCCTTATCGCCTTTGCCTATACCCAATAAGCCATACAGACCCCAGCCGTTTTCGCGGCGGCGGTCTATATAAGGGCTGACCCATTTTTCGGGGTAGTAGTCGTATTCCTCGCGGTAGTTTTGTGCCAAGGAGGGGTCGGCACGTAGGGCGTCGTGCGCGGCGCAAACCTGGTCCACCAGGCTATCGCGGCTGGCGCCTTGCAGCACATAGACGCGCCAGGGCTGGCAATTGGTGCCCGAAGGCGCGCGGCTGGCGACCTCCAAAATCGCCTCAATGTCGGTACGCGCCACCGCCTGCGCGGTAAAGGCCCGCACCGACATGCGACTACGGATGGCCGTGTCCACGGCCTGGGTCTGACTCAATTGCTGCATGCAAAAACTCCACTCATGAAAAAGTGTGCCACCGCGGGGGTGGCAAATATATACGCTACTTGGATCGGTTAGGACGACCGCGATTGAAGAGGCTCCAAGGCACGAACCAAGGCCAATGGTAGCGGCGCAGGCTGGCGGCTGGTGGCATCGACATAGACATGCACGAAATGGCCTTGCGCCGCTGCCTGTGGCTGGCCGACGGCAAAAACGCCCAATTCATAGCGCACGCTGCTGCGACCCCGGTGGGCCACCCGCAAGCCGAGTTCAACCGTCTGCGGAAAAGAAAGTGGGGAAAAATAATTGCATTGGGTTTCCACGACCAAGCCGATGACTGCGCCGCCCTGGATGTCCAAAACCCCCTGCTCTATGAGATAGGCGTTTACCGCCGTATCAAACCACCCGTAATAGACCACATTATTCACATGCCCATAATTATCGTTGTCCGCCCAGCGGGTGGTGATGCTGCGCCAGGCGTGGTAGGCGCTGCGCGGCGCGGGTTCGGGTTTGGACATACAAAGAAAACAAAGGTGGTCAAGCGCCTGCACCAAGGACGCAGGGAGCCAAATTGGGGCGAATGGTGCTGCATTTTGCCACCGCCCCCTGAGCCTTTGATTTCTGGGTAAAAGGCCCCAAAACCTCGTGTTTCAGAGGAGAAAATCCCTTTGGATTGCCCTAAATCAAAAATTTTTCAACTTTTTTGCTGCATTGCAACAAAAAACGCTTGAAAGACCGGTTTTCATCCTTATAATTCTTTCATGCTGCACTGCAACATAGCCTAAGGAAGGCAAGTTACGGAGCAGATAGTGTTTCTGAACCAAGTCTTTTTTATTTACCTTAGGAGTATTTTCATGCTAACCGTAGAACAAGTCGTCGCTTCCAACAAATCCAACCTCGAAACTCTGTTTGGCCTGACCAACAAAGCTTTCCAAGGCGTTGAGAAACTGGTTGAACTCAACCTGGCCGCTTCCAAAGCTGCCCTGTCTGAGGCTTCTGCCCACACCCAAACCCTGCTGAGCGTGAAAGATGCCCAGGAACTGATGGCCCTGCAATCCGGTCTCCTGCAACCCTTGGCCGAAAAAACTGCTGCTTACAGCCGCCACCTTTATGACATCGCCAGCGGTGCCGGTGCTGAGTTCACCAAGAGCATGGAAGCCCAAGCTGCTGAAGCCCAGCAAAAAGTGGCCGCTTTGGTCGATAGCGCTGCTAAAAATGCACCTGCAGGCTCTGAGTCCGCAGTTGCCATGATGAAAAGCACGGTCGCAGCTGCACACAATGCGCTGGAATCGGTTCAGAAAGCTGTCAAGCAAGCCACCGACGTCGCTGAAGCCAACTTCAACGCCATGGCAGCTACCGCTACTACAGCTACCAAGCAAGCCACTGCTTCTAGCAAGAAGCGTTAATTTGTCAGTTCGCTGGAAGTTTTTTTAAACTTCCGCGCAGAACCAAGGGAAAACCCTGATACGATAGGTTTATGGGAAACGAAAGTTTCCTGCCGATTGTCTCCTCGGATCCTTTCGAAACCTTTGGTTCAGGGATCCCTTCAAGGCCTCGTTGCAAAACGAGGCCTTTTTTTTGCCTTAGATGACAAGGCACCCGTGGCTCGCCGCAATGGGCTTTGAGCGAACCAAAGAACTAGCGCGTTTTAGCCTCCAGCGCAGCGCGTAACTGGGGCAATGCGGCCAGCATGGCTTTGCGGCCCGCTTCAATAGAGCGCTTGCGCGCCGCGAAGTCTGCGCTGGAGATGCCGAGTAACTGGGGCCGGATCACCACATCGGCGCCTTGCAGTTCCAAGCTATTTATGCTCTTACCCATGATGGTGAAGGTTTGCAAAAGAATGTCCAAGGTACCGCTGGCCGAGGCGGCCTCCGGCGGGCTGGAAATATCCACTGCAATGATGAACTCGGCCCCCATTTTTTTAGCGGCACGAACCGGCACCGGCGAGACCAGGCCACCATCGACATATTCATGGTTGCCAATCTTGACGGGTTGAAAAATCGCAGGAACCGCGCTGGAGGCGCGCACCGCCGTACCGGTGTCGCCGCGCTGAAAAACGATGTCATTGCCGCTGTTGAGGTCGGTGGCCACAATGCCCAGCGGCATAGGCATGGCTTCGATGGGCTTTTGCCCCACTTGCGCGTTCACGTATTTAGCCAGGGCCTCACCACGCAATGCGCCGCGGGTGAGAACTTGTAGCGTCCAGTCCGCAATAGTGGCCTCTTCCATGGTTTCGGCGATGTACTGCAATTGGGCGCCGTTTTTGCCACTGGCATAAAGCGCCGCCACCATGCTGCCCGCCGAGGTACCGGTTACCAGCGCGGGCCGGATGCCCGCTTCTTCCAGTACCTGAATGACACCGACATGGGCAAAGCCGCGTGCAGCACCACCGCCTAGGGCCAGACCGATGCGAGGCGGGGTCTTGACCACCGGCGTAGGTGGTGGCACCGGCACCACCGAAACTTCGGCTGGCGGTGTTTTGGCAGGGACTTCCTCGCCCTGCAGTTTGCCTGCGGGTGTGGCAGGCAACACGGTTTCAATAGAGGGGGCTTTTTCCCCGGTTAGCGGCGTACCGACAACCACTGGTGCTTTAGCGGACGGCGCAGAGGCACAAGCGCTAAATAGTGCGACCATGACGCTGACCCAGACCCATTGCAAGCGATGCTTCATGAAAACCCTGTCCCTGTGTGACAATGAAAAAAACAGATTGTGCAGGACAAAGGTAATCCTATGAAACGTCCGGCCCCATGGGCAGCAAAAGTGGTCGCATTGCTCGACACGGGCAATAAGACCGCGGCGCTCGCACAAATCAAAGTGGCCCCGTCAGTGCGGGACGTACAAGCGCTGCAGCTCTTGCTGGGCCGCCATGCGCAATGGAGAAAAGACGCTGTGCTAACCCAAGCGGTGGACGACCAGATCGCCACCTTGGCGCACCCGCGATTACATCGCTCTCCCTAAGCCTTTGACAGCGCCCGACGGCACCGCTGCACAGTGACTAAGCGCGGCGCACCATCCTGGCCACGAATTAAGAAATAGAAGGCTTCTTATGTTTGCCAGATTTGTGTTTTTTTGCGCTGACTTTATGTTTATGGGCGTGTTTTTTACCTGCCTTCTTGTGCGGTTTGACAACGGTCTCGGTACCCGCAGGCGCCACGGTGGGCTCGGTTTGCGCACTGGCGACCGCGGCGCCCAGGGCGACCAACAGTCCAGCGAATATCGTTTTCAATTTCATGATTTTTTATCCTAAAGAAGCACTCAAAGGCCGAAACGACCGCATGTCTTTAATGCTAGCACGCCCTAGACTTGCCAATGCCGATTTAAAGAAAAATGGCGTGCAAAGACGCCTCAGGGTCGCCGGTGGGATTTCAGGGTAGGGCCGCTAGCGCGCGCTGGTAGGGCACAGATTGCAGCATACCCTCCCAGCCCAAAGGCGGTAACTTGGGCAAGAGCGCCAAACGCCGCATATGGCTTTCTGACGCAGGCTGATACAAGCCCTTGCTATGCAAGAGGCTCAGCTCCGCCAAAACCGTGTCTAAAGGTGAGTCGCCAGGTTTTCCGACCAAGGACTGGTTACACAGCAAAGCCATATCGCAACCGGCCTGCAAAGCGGCCAGCACCGCTTGGGTGGCGCTGATTTCGCGGCCCTGCACCTGGCGTGCACCGGCCATGGACAAGTCATCGCTAAATAGGGCGCCGCTAAAGCCCAGGCTTTGGCGCAGCACCTTTTGCAGCCAGGTGGCAGAAAAACCAGCAGGCAGGCTATCGACCTTCGGGTACACCACGTGCGCCGGCATCACCGCCTGTACCACCAGGTCCAGGGCAGCATAGGGCGCTGCGTCTTTCGCCAAAATACTGCGCAAACTGCGCTTGTCCAGCGGTACCGCCAGGTGCGAATCGGCACGCGCATAGCCGTGGCCTGGGAAGTGCTTGACGCAATGGGCCAAGCCAGTTTGCGCCATACCCTGGATCAGGCTTTGGGCCAGCATGCTCACCACGCGCGCATCATCGGAAAAAGCCCGATTGCCAATCACGCTGCTGGCGCCGTAATCCAGGTCCAGCACCGGAGCAAAACTCATGTCCACGCCGCAGGCCCGCAACTGCGCGCCCATCACATAGCCGCAAGCGAGCGCGGCGCGGGTCGCCGCCAGGGCACCGGCCTTATGGCCTTTGCGCGGCGCAGCAACAAACATATCACCCAGCACGCGCATGGGCGGCAGGTGCACAAATCCGTCCTCGCGAAAGCGTTGCACCCGACCGCCCTCGTGGTCCACCGCAATCAGCAGATCGGGGCGCAAGCGTTTGACGCTGGCACACAGCCGGGTTAATTGCGCCCGGTTTTCCCAATTGCGACCGAACAAAATCAAGCCACCCACCAACGGATGGCGTAAACGCAGTCGGTCCACGACCTGCAAGCGGGTGCCGGCAATGTCAATCATCAAAGGGGCGTGCTGCATCGCCTTTTTCATTGCAGCCGCCTTAGGCCGCGGCGGGCGGCGAAGGCCCAGGCTCGCCGGCTGCACCTTGGCCCATTGCGGGCGCCGTCGCCATGGGGCGAGGGATCGACTCGACCACGCAAAAACTGACTGCATAGTCGGTTTCATCGCTGAGGCTGATTTGCGCTTGCAAGCCGCGCGCCTCAAACCACTGCTTGAGCGCGCCATGCAAAACCACCACCGGCGCGCCGCTTGGCAGCTTGGCAATCTCGCAGGAGCGCCAGGTCATGGGCATGCGCATGCCTAAACCGACGGCCTTGCTAAAGGCTTCTTTGGCGCTGAAACGGGTGGCCACGTAGCGCACGCCGCGCTCGGGCCAACGGCTGCTGCGGGCCTTCCAGGTGGCTAATTCGTCGGGCGCCAGGACTTTGTTGGCAAAGCGCTCGCCATGGCGCTCCAGGCTGGCGCGGATGCGCCGCACGTCGCAAATATCCGTGCCAATGCCGAAAATCATGTACGCAAACAAGCCAGATAGGCCTGCACCGCGCCGGTATAGCCGCGCTCCAAAGCATCGCCAATCAGCGCATGGCCGATCGAGACTTCGCGCACCCCAGGGACAGCGCGAATGAATGCGCCCAGATTGTCCAAATTAAGGTCGTGCCCGGCATTGATACCCAAGCCCGCCGCCGTGGCAGCGCGCGCGGCCTGGGCAAAACGCGCCAACTGGGCCTGCTGCCCGTCGCGACCCCAGGCTGCCGCATAAGGCTCGGTATAGAGCTCCACCCGGTCTGCGCCCACCGCTTTGGCGCCGGCCATGGCATCGGCCTCGGCATCCATGAACAAACTCACGCGCACCCCCCAGGCCTGCGCCTGGGCAATCAAGGGCCGCAGCACATCGGTATCCTGCGGAAAGCTCCAACCATGGTCACTGGTCAGTTGGCCCTGTCCGTCGGGCACCAAGGTGAGCTGGTGCAAGGGTAGATTGCGGGCCTTGAGCTCGGCGGCCACATCCATCAGGTTGTGCAAAGGGTTGCCTTCAACGTTGAACTCGCGGTCCGGCCATTGCTGCATCAACTCCGCCAGCTCCAGCACATCTCTGCCGCGGATATGGCGCGCATCGGGCCGCGGATGCACGGTAATGCCCGAAGCCCCGGCCTGCAAACACAGGGTGGCGGCGCGGGTCACGCTGGGTATGCCAAGGTGGCGGGTATTGCGTACCAAGGCCACTTTATTCAGATTGACAGACAAGGCGGTAAATGGGGTATGCATGGCAAGTGGGCAGTGGCTTCTATATCAAAGGTTATAAAGTTCAATAAGACTGGATGTCCACCATCATCTGGCGGGTGCGCAGGGTACGGACCCCGCAATGGTAGTGCAGCAGCGTGCGCAGCAAAGGTTTGAGTGCCATGCTCAGGGGTGCGCAGGCGCGCAAGGTGTCGGTAAACAAGCTGCCTTCAGCCAGCGTTGCTTGCAAGCCCGTCCATTGTGCGCCGCTCAGAAAAGCCCGGTCGTCGGCGTGGGCCTGGCGCAGTCCGCCTTCAGGCACCAGGGTGTAGAACTGCTGCGGCTCCAGCGCTGCCAGTGTGAGGGTTTGCACATCGAGTTGCGGCAGCAAACCGACTTCGCGCAAGAGCAGCAGCTCATAACTGCGCAGCGCCGCTTCCAGCACTTCCTCGTGCGCGCTGGCCAGCACGGCTACGACGCTGGCATAGACATCAAACAAAACGGGGTGCGGATCGTCGCGCGCCAAAAGCGTCAGCAAGAGTTCATTCAAGTAGTAACCCGAGAGCAAGGCCTCGCCGGTGGGCATGACGTGGCCGCCCTGCCACTCAGCGCTTTTGAGTGTGCGGATTTCAGCGTCCCCACCAAAGGCCAGGTGCAAGCGCTGCAAAGGCAAAAGCACAGGCCGGAAACTGGAACTGGGCCGTTTGGCGCCTTTGGCAATCAGGGCAATGCGGCCATGGTGGCGCGTAAACACCTCCAGAATCAGGCTCGATTCGCTCCAGTCGTAGCGGTGCAGTACAAAAGCCGGTTCGTCCGCAATGCGCTTGACGGCCATTTACTCGTATCCGAAAGAGCGCACGCGCGCCTCATCATCGGCCCAGCCGGAGCGCACCTTGACCCACATTTCAATGAACACCTTGGCATCGAGCAGCTTCTCCAGCTCGACACGGGTTTCGGTTCCGATGCGCTTGATGCGTTCGCCTTTGTCACCGATGACCATGGCTTTGTGGCCATCGCGCTCCACCACGATGGTGGCGGCAATACGCAACAAACGCTTTTGCTTGCCGCGCCCGGCTTCCTCTTCAAATTTATCGATCACCACGGTCGAGGTGTACGGCAGTTCGTCACCCGTGAGGCGGAACAGCTTTTCCCGTACGGTTTCGCTGGCCAGAAATTTCTCGCTGCGGTCGGTGAGCTCATCGGCGGCGTACCACCAGGCTTGCTCAGGCAGGTATTTTTCGCAAATGCCCAGCATGCGCTCGATGTCCTTGGCGTTCTTGGCCGAAATCGGCACAAACTCGGCAAAGGCATGGCGTTGCTGCATCTCCTGTAACCAGGGCGCAATATCGGCGCGGCGGTTCACCTGATCGAGCTTGTTGGCCACCAGCAAGGTGGGCACTTCCTTGCTCAGCAAGGCCAGCACTTTGGCATCGGCTTGGTTGAACATACCGGCCTCGACCACGAACAAAATCAGGTCCACATCGCCCACTGCACCCACCACGGTTTTGTTCAGCGAGCGGTTCAGCGCGTTGTTGTGCCGCGTCTGAAAACCGGGCGTATCGACAAACACAAATTGCGAGGCCCCGCGGGTGTGCATGCCGGTAATGCGGTGGCGCGTGGTTTGCGCCTTGCGCGAGGTGATACTGATTTTTTGCCCTACCAAGGCGTTCATCAGCGTGGATTTGCCTACATTGGGTTTACCCACAATCGCGACCAAACCGCAGCGCTGGCCGGGTGCGCCAAGCTCACCGGCTTCAGCCATGCGCGGCATGGTTTTGAGCAGGCCTGCCAGCATACTGTCCACATCTTGCGCTTCCCGTTCTGGGGCAGCAATGAGTGGCGAAGTCGGTTTGTTTTTAGTTGGCATGCGGGGCTTTGGAGTGAAGGGTTTGCAGCATTGCGCTGGCGGCGGCTTGCTCGGCGGCGCGGCGCGAGCCACCTATACCGCGCTCGACCAGGGCGAGTTGTGCAATTTCACACGCCACATCAAAGGTCTGCTGGTGCGCAGCGCCCAGGGTGTTGACCACTTTGTAGTCGGGCAGTTGCATTTTGCGCGCCTGCAGCCACTCTTGTAATTCGGTTTTTGGGTCTTTGCCGATGGCGGCCATGCCGGGGTTGACATCGAGCTTCTCGAACAATCGCTGGACC
>JBBAPY010000060.1:0-13675 GCA_040400635.1 Rhodoferax sp. | reverse complement strand
CGACTCGCCCACCACGGCCAGGGTGCGACCGGCGTCTATGCGAAAGCTTAGGTTTTGCGCGGCGCGCAGTATGGCCGCCGGGCGCAGCAGGCCCCGGCCGATGCGGTAGTTTTGGCTCAGGCCATGGGCCAGGACTATCGCCGCAGGGCTGTCCGGTGTTGTCTTAGATGTCATGCTGCGTGCGCTGCGAAAGCGCCACCGGGAAAATGGCAGCGCACTTGCCGCTGTGGCGTGCTGTGCACCGGGGCGGGGCTTGCGCAGGCCGGCTGTACTGCGCTGCAGCGCGGCGCAAAGAGGCAGCCTGGCGGGCGGTCCAGCATGCCTGGCACCATGCCGGCAATCGTCTGCAAGCGGGCCTGGCCGGTGCTGCGCTCGGGCATGGCTTGAAGCAGGGCTTGGGTGTAAGGGTGTTGCGGCGTGTCGAAAATGTGCTGAGCGCTTTGTAACTCCACCACTTGCCCGGCATACATCACGGCCACGCGCTGCGCCACTTCGCTCACTACGCCCATGTTGTGGCTGATCAAGACCATGGCCATGCCCTGCTCTTTTTGCAAAGTGGCTAGTAAGTCAAGAATCTGCGCTTGCACCGTAACGTCCAAGGCAGTGGTGGGTTCGTCGGCAATCAAGAGCTTGGGCTGGCAGGCGATGGCCATGGCGATCATTACCCGTTGGCTCATACCGCCCGAGAGTTGGTGTGGGTAAGCGGCAAGCCGCTTGGCAGGGTCTGCGATCCCTACTTGTTCCAGTAATTCGCAGGCCCGAGTGCGCGCTTGCTTGCGCGTCAGCCCTTTGTGCAGGCGCAGGCTTTCTGTTATTTGAAATTCGACCGTAAAGCAGGGGTTGAGGCTGGTCATCGGGTCCTGAAAGATCATGGCAATGTCTTTGCCCACGATGCTTCGGCGTGTGGTCTCACTGGCCGTGAGGATGTCCTGCCCAGCAAAGCGCAGGTGCTGCGCGCGAACCTGTCCAGGGAAGGGGATCAGACCCATCATCGCCATCATGGAAACGCTTTTCCCTGAGCCCGATTCGCCCACAATGCCGAGGACTTCGCCGGCCTCTAATTGCAGACTCAGGTCGTCTACGGCATGCAACACCCCTTGATGGGACGGAAAGTCCACATGGAGGCTGGCGATATCGAGCAAGGGCATGGGGTGCGTGGCCTGGAGTGACTAGCGTTTAAGTTTGGGGTCTAAAGCATCACGCAAGCCGTCGCCCAGCAAATTAAAACCCAAAACCGTCATCAAAATTGCCAGGCCAGGAAAGGTGACGACCCACCAAGCGCGTAGCACAAATTCGCGCGCGTCAGCCAGCATGGTGCCCCATTCGGGCGAGGGCGGCTGCGCGCCCAAACCCAAAAAGCCCAGGGCCGCTGCGTCCAGAATGGCGGTCGACAAACCAAGCGATGCCTGCACAATCAAAGGCGCTGCGCAATTGGGCAGTATTTCTACTAGCATGAGGCGCAGGTGGCTCGCACCACTGAGACGCGCTGCGGTGACGTAATCGCGTTGGCCTTGTGCGATGACCGCAGCGCGGGTAATCCGTACGTAATGGGGTAACACCACAATGGAAACGGCCAGCATGGCGTTCATCATGCCAGGCCCCAAAATGGCTACGATCACAATCGCCAGCAATAGACTGGGCAGGGTCAATACCACATCCATGCAGCGCATCACAATCACATCAAAAACCCCGCGCACATAACCTGCAAGAAGACCTAGTGCGGTGCCGCAAAGCACTGACAAGGCCACAACGGCCACACCAATAAGCAAGGACAAGCGGGCTCCGTACATAAGGCGGGAAAGTATGTCGCGTCCTATGGCGTCGGTGCCCAGCCAATGCGCGCTACTCCCCCCGCTTTGCCAGGCCGGGGGTGTCAGGAACACAGTGTTGTCGGTGAGTATGGGCGAGTAGGGCGCTATCCAGGGCGCCAGCAGCGCGACTAAGGTGATGCAGACTATCGTGAACAAGCCGGCAATAGCACCCCGGTTTTGGCGCAGCGACAGCCAGAATTCGCGCGCCGGGCTTAGGGGTAGCTTGGCCGCGTCCATGGCTTTAGTGGGCGCGTATGCGCGGGTTGAGCAGGCCATAGCTCAGATCCACCAGCACGTTGATGCTCATCACAATCAAGCCCAATAGCAGCATGCCGCCTTGCAAGACCGGGTAGTCGCGCCTGGCAATGGCTTCGATCAGCCATTTGCCGACACCAGGCCAGGAAAAAATCGTCTCGGTCAGGATGGCGCCAGTGAACAGTACGCCAATCTGCAAACCGATGACGGTGACCACCGGCACCAAGGCATTGCGCATGGCGTGTATGCCCAGCACCCGAAAAGCAGAAAGGCCTTTGGCCCGTGCGGTGCGGATGTAGTCTTCGCCCATGACTTCGAGAATCGCCGAGCGCGTCATGCGTGCAATGACGGCCAGCGGATTGGTGCCTAAAACGAGAGTGGGCAAGATCAAGTGTGAAAGGGTCGAACCAAAGGCCCCCGCCTCATCGGACAAAGCGCTGTCAATCAGTAAAAAACCGGTGCGCGGTTCGATAAAGTAGGCGACTGCGATGCGCCCCGATACCGGCGTCCAACCCAACTGCACCGAGAATAGCAAAATCAGAAGCAGGCCCCACCAGAAAATAGGCATGGAATAGCCGGTGAGCGAGGCGCCCATCAAGCCGTGGTCTAACCAGGAATTGCGCTTCACAGCGGCCAGCACACCTGCCGGTATGCCAATGAGCAGCGCAAACACCATGGCGCACAAAGCCAGTTCCACCGTGGCGGGGAAAAGACTTAAAAACTCCTGTGCGACCGGGGTTTGGGTGATGATGGATTTGCCCAAATCACCCTGCAGCACTTTGCCGATGTAAATGCCGTATTGGGTTAGCAGGGGCTGGTCTAGGCCATATTCATGCAGCAGCATGGCATGGCGCGCGGCGTCGATACCGCGTTCGCCGGCCAGGGTTTCAATCGGGTCGCCAGGCACCAGCCGGATTAAGAAAAACGCCAACAAAGTCATACCGAAAAAAGTCGGTATAACCAAGAGCAGTCGGCTGATTGCAAAACGCCACATAGGATTTCAGTGTAGTGCGCTTTGCCCGGGGTAGGCCTTTAGCGCCGCGTCATATTTGCAAGCCGCTTTCCAATAATCGCTTCGGCCTCCTGCATGATGCGATCGATCAAGACCTTCACACTGGGTATGTCGTGAATCAGCCCGGCCACCATGCCGCAAGACCAGGCGCCCGCGTCCATCGTTCCCTCTTGCATGATGCGCGGGTACACGCCTGCTACCTCGTCGATGATGTCTTCAAACTTCAGGTCAGTGCCTAGGCTTTTTTCCTTTTCCAGCAAGCGGTCCACGGCGGCGTTACGCAACACGCGTTCGGTGTTGCGCAAAGGCCGCATCACCAGGCGGGTGTCCAGCTCACTGGCGGCCACGATGGCGTCCTTCACGTTTTGATGCACTGGCGCCTCGGTGGTGGCGATAAAACGGGTGCCCATATTGATGCCTTCGGCCCCTAGCGCCAGTGCCGCGACCAAAGAGCGGCCATCGGCCATACCGCCCGATGCCACAAAGGGGATGGTCAAAACTTCGGCTGCGCGCGGCAGCAAAATGAAGTTGGGCACATCGTCTTCGCCCGGATGCCCGCCGCACTCAAAACCGTCCACGCTGACCGCATCGCAGCCAATCGACTCGGCCTTGAGCGCATGGCGCACCGAGGTGCATTTGTGAATCACTTTGACATCCGCCTCATGCAAAGCGGGCAGCCATTTTTGCGGGTTGTTGCCTGCAGTCTCCACCACTTTGACACCGCCTTCGATGATGGCCCGGATATAGCCTGGGTAGTCGGGCGAACTGACCGTGGGCAAGAAGGTGAGGTTGACGCCAAAAGGTTTGTCCGTCATGTCGCGGCAGCGCCGGATTTCAGCGGCCAGTGCTTCGGGGCTGCGCTGCGTCAAACCGGTGATCACGCCCAGCCCGCCGGCATTGGACACAGCGGCGGCGAGCTCGGCAAAGCCTACATAGTGCATACCGCCTTGGATGATGGGGTGTTCGATGCCGAACATTTCGGTGATTTTGGTTCTCATGGTGGTACTCCTCTGGATTTTCTGGGCGCCCTTGCATGGGCTTCCCCGGATTATGAATCGCCGCTCCAAGTGGTATTTCGGATTCTGCAAATCGTACTGTCCGCTATGCATCAGTGTCGACCCGATGTAACAGATCGCTGTGGCACACTCAAAGCCCTTTGCAGGGACTGATGATGCCGTCGCTAGCACGTGCACTAGATAGTGGTTGTATTCAATGCGCTTTGCGCGATACGAGGCATACACAATGGGTACTTCGGGTTTTCATGGCGCTTGGTGGGTATGGCCGCTGGCATTGGTTTTTTACGGAATTTTTCGGGCCTGGTACGACAACTGGCGCGGCCCCCTGCGCGCAGCCGAAGTAGACGCTTTCCTAGCCCGTGCGGAGCAGGCCCCTGGCGCACGGCATACGGATTTGCAAGTCCTGCGTCGCTTCATGGAAACCGATGACGGCAAAGAATTTGTGATGTGCAATTTGGTACGCTTGTTCCCGCACGAGGTGGCACACCCAGTGACCGGAAAAATGTACAGCGCGCGCAACATGGTGCAAATGTATTTCAGTGGCTTTGTGCCAACGCTGATTCGCTCCGGCGGCCATCCGATGATGATGATGCGCCAAGCCGGTGGTTATGTAGATGCCTGGAACACGCCGCCCGATCCGGGCTGGTCAATTGTCGGCATGGTGCGCTACCGCAGCCGGCGCGACATGATGGCCCTGGCCACCGACCAGCGCTTTTTTGATGTGCATCCTTTGAAGATCGCTGCGATCGCGCAAACTTTTTCAATTCCGACGCAGCATGTCTTTGGCATGGCAATACGCCCGCGCACTGGCGTCGCCTTGGTGCTGATGCTGGTCGCTGCGCTGGCGCACCTGGCTTCGCTGCAGGCTTAGCAGCCTCGCGGGCGGGGGCCTGCGCCCACCGTCCCTAGTCGATTCATTCGCTAGCGAGGCGCTCAGTAAGAAAGCGCCTCGAAAACGGGCAGGCCTTTACACCTGACCAACGCTCGGGCATCAGAGCGCGGTGGCTTCGTCCGCTAAGCAAACCGGGCCTTGTTAAAGCATATTGTCGTTTATTTGCAACATTCAATCCAATCCCCTGAGCTCGCCGAGCAGCCGAGTGCCGGTGTCAGTGGGGGCCAGGGAAAAGGCCTAGGTGCAACCCGTCTTAGTCGCGGACTGGCTCGAAACGTGCTTATTTCCATGGATTGCACGGTTTAGTTAATTTTTCCGCTGCAAAACGTTTCCCGTCCTGTGAATTTGCCGACACCGAAAGTGGTTTGATGACATCGCATTGCCCGCAAACCGACGATTTTTCCGCCAAACCGGACGGGTTGGGGGTGATTTTGTCTGCTTTTCGCCATCAGGGTGTCGCTCAATGAGCACGCAACCCGTGTTTTTCCATACCGGCGTGCAATGCCTGACGGCTATTGCGCAGCACCATGGGCTACAGGTTAACCCCGAGCGTCTGATTGCCGACTATGCCTTAGGGACAGAAGAGCCGGGCACCCTCGTGATGCTGCGCATGGCAACCGAGATCGGACTCAAGGCCAAGATTGAGGCCTTGTCCTGGGATGGCTTGCGCGTCCAGGATGGTGTTTTCCCCTTTATTGCCTATACCCGTTCGGGCGGTATGGTGATCGTGGTGGGCATCAGCCGCCAGGCTTCCGGGGGTGACCAAGTCGCCCTTCTCGATCCTTCCAGTGAACAAGCAGCCGTCCAATTGCTGGACGAATCCAGTTTTGCAGACCTGTGGAGCGGTCAGGTCATTTTGCTCAAACGCGAGCACAAGCTGACCGATCCTGAGCAGAAGTTCGGTTTTTCCTGGTTTATCCCTGAGATTTGGAAGCAGAAAGAAGCTTTTAGAGACATTTTCATTGCGGCGGCGGTTATGCAGCTGCTGGCTATGGCCTCGCCCATCTTCTTTCAGCTGGTGATTGATAAGGTGTTGACCCACCAGAGCGAGACTACGCTGTGGGTGCTGGCGGTGGGCATTGTGATTGCCATCGCATTCGATTCTATTTTTGGCTATTTGCGACAAATGCTGACGCTGGCGGCGAGCAACAAAATCGACATGCGTCTGACACGGCGCACTTTTGCGCACCTGTTGTCGCTGCCGATTGATTATTTTGAAACCACGTCTGCTGGCGTGGTGACCCGGCACATGCAGCAGCTTGAAAAAATCCGCAATTTTCTAACGGGACGCATTTTTTTCACCGGCCTAGACATTATTTCCCTGTTGATTTTTATACCGATTCTGTTTTCTTACTCGGTGCAACTGGCGCTCATTGTGCTGATGTTTACCCTGATCATCGGTGCGGTCATTGGTGCCATGGTGCCGACTTATCAACGTCGCCTCAATGCCTTGTATACCGCAGAAGGGCAGCGCCAGTCTATGTTGGTGGAGACCATCCACGGTATCCGTACCGTGAAGGCTCTGGCGATTGAGCCGAGTCTGCGCCGTGTTTGGGACCAGCGCTCTGCCGAGGCTATCACTATGCATTTCCGGGTGGGGCGCGTGTCCCAAACCGGTAACGCGATCACCGACTTTCTGGGCAAACTGTTGCCGGTGGTCATTATCGTGATCGGCGCCCAGCATGTGTTTGACCAGACGCTGAGCGTGGGCGCACTAATTGCCTTCCAGATGATTTCGGGCCGCGTGTCCCAGCCGCTGATTGCCATGGTCGGCCTGGTCAATGAATACCAGGAAACGGTGTTATCGGTGCGCATGCTCGGCGAAGTGATGAACCGCCAGCCCGAAGGCCGCAGTGCCGCAGGCGGTTTGCGCCCCCAACTGGAGGGTGAAATCCGCTTTGAGCAAGTGAGCTTTCGCTACCCCGGTGCCACCAATATGGCGCTGAACCGGGCCACTTTTACGATTCCCTCCGGCGTGGTGGTGGGTATCGTGGGACGCAGCGGGTCGGGAAAAACCACCTTGACCAAGCTTATCCAGGGCTTATACCCGCTTCAAGAAGGCGTGGTGCGTTTTGACGGGGTGGATGCCCGCGAAATTGAGCTCTCGCATTTGCGCCGCCAGATCGGCGTGGTGTTGCAGGAAAACTTTTTGTTCCGGGGCACGGTGCGCGAAAACCTGATGATCGCCAAGGCCGACGCTTCTTTCGAGGAAATCGTCGCAGCTGCCCAGGCCGCGGGCGCCGATGAATTCATCGAGCGTATGGCCCAGGGCTACGACACCATGTTGGAGGAGAACGCCTCCAATTTGTCGGGCGGGCAGAAGCAGCGCCTGTCCATTGCCCGGTCATTGCTGACCCGGCCACCGATTCTGCTCCTGGACGAGGCGGCCAGTGCCTTGGACCCGGAAAGCGAGAGCATTTTTATCAAAAACCTGTCCAAGATCGCCGTCGGCCGCACGGTGATCATGATTTCCCACAGGTTATCCACATTAGTCAACGCGCACACGATTTTGGTGATGCAAAACGGGCAACTCATGGACAGCGGGCGCCACAGTGAATTGCTGACCCGCTGCGAAACCTACCAAACCTTATGGAACCAGCAGACCAGTCACATTTAAAGCCTAAGCTTGAGAAAGCCAAGGACGCGACGGCGGTGGAGTTTCTCCCCGACGCGGATGCGATCGAGCGCACACCGCTGCCTTGGGTCTTGCGTGCCACCACCCATATGTTGGCCCTGGCCTTTTTGGCGTTTATCGTCTGGGCGACCTTTTCGGAGGTGGAGCGCATCGTGGTCGCGCAAGGGCGGCTGGTGAATCCGCTGCCCAATATCGTGGTGCAGCCACTGGAGACGTCCATCATCCAGAAAATCCATGTTCGAGTGGGCCAGATTGTCAAAAAAGGCGAAATTCTGGCGACCCTGGACCCGACTTTCGCCCAGGCGGACGAGGCGCAGTTGCGCACCCGCTTGCAGAGCTTGGATACCCAGACGCGCGGCTTAAATGCCGAATTGCTGGCCCCTGTGACGCCTTCCAAGGCTCGGGCCAATGAAAAAACTAAGGGCAAATCCAAAGAAAAAGAGCCGGAAAAAGATACCGATGCCAACTTGCAGGCCCAACTGTCCGTCGAGCGCCAGGCCAATTACTCTGCACAACTCAATAAGTTGGAGCAAAACATTGCGCGCGTCAAGGCCACCATGGACACCAACCGCCGCGACCAGCAGGTGATGGTCCAACGCATGAAGTCTTTGGTCGAACTGGAAGCCATGCAGGAAACGCTGATGGCGCAAAACTTTGGCGCCCGCATGCAACTCTTGGAGGCGCGTGACCGGCGCCTGGGCGCCGAACGCGAGATGGAAATGGCGCGCAGCAAAGAAATCGAGCTTAGGAGCGAGTTGTCAACACTTGAGGCAGAAAAGATCGCATTTATGCGCAGTTGGCGTCAAAAGACCATGGAGGAGCTACTGAACACGGCGCGCGACCGCGACGGCATCAAAGAGCAATTACAAAAGGCCGACAAGCGCAAGCAATTGGTGTCGCTGGTCTCTCCCGTGGATGCTGTGGTGCTGGACATGGCCAAATTATCTGAAGGTTCGGTAGTGCAGGGGGCCGAGCAAATGTTCACCCTGGTTCCGTTGGGCGCCGAATTGGAAGCCGAAGTGCGAATTGACTCGATGGATATTGGCTATATCAAGACCAGTGATGCCACCCACCTTAAGTTGGATGCCTTCCCGTTTCAAAAGCACGGCGCTTTGGAAGGCCACATCCGCACTATCAGCGAAGACGCCTTTAGGCGGGATGCCGCGGGTAATTCAGGTGGCCTGGATGCTTATTACCTCAGCCGGATTAGTTTTAGCGGCTCCAACCTGCGAAATATGAACGAAAAAATGCGTTTATTACCCGGAATGACGCTCTCGGCCGAGATTGTGGTGGGTAAGCGCTCGGTTATGTCCTACCTATTGTGGCCGCTGACCAAGGCCATGAATGAATCTATTCGCGAGCCCTAGGGCTTAATTAACCCGGAATATCCGCCAGCCGTTTTCCATCTTACGAATACTGAATTTCCAGCCTAAATCATGCCGCTTGATGTAGTTAATCGCAGAAACCCTGGCACTTTGGGCCAGTCGGAAATCATCGATGAGTATGGAATCGCCCACGCCCATGCGGTTAAAGGGGTATCGGCGCAGCGGCGGCATTTCTATGCCCGAATCGGGGGAATCGATAGTAAAGGTCGGGTTCAGCATGGCAGGTCTCCGGCAGTGGCTTTCCATGTGTATCGGCAGCAAAGTGTGCAACTTGAGCCCATTTACTCTTTTTTATTTGAAAAACCGATGGGTATTCCCAATGCTGAATTAAATGATTTTTACAAAGATTGCACGAATTACACATAGAAATCATGAATTTAACGAATTAGGAGCAAAAAACATAGAAAATGTCTGATGCTTGGCAATCCCCATAGTTTGCAAGCGCTATCGCGCACATTACGTAGCAGGTTCCTGTATTTTTGGTTGCTTTTTTCAAAACCTAAATGAGAGATTAAGTGGCGTTTAGTTCCAACGACTTACTAATGCTTGATGCCACCGGTGTGGCAGGCCTTAGTACGTCTGAGGTCGCCACGCTGAGTGCGGCGCAGGTCGCCTACATCCAGGACACCTCTTTTGCAGGGCTAAGCACCGCGCAGGTTACAGCGCTTAGCAACTTGGCGGTGAAAGCGCTCACGGGCGATCAATTGCTAGGCTTGAGCACCGCAACCTTAGCTGCTCTGCCAGTCGCGAATTTCAAACTCCTCACGGCAACGCAGATATCGTCGCTGTCTGCGGACCAGGTGGCAGGACTTTCATCGGTGCAAGTGCAAGCCTTTAGTGCGAGCACGATCCGCTATTTGACGGCGGACCAAATTATTGCCTTAACAACTGCAAATCTTGCGGTGGTCGCACCGACCGCGATTAATGGTTTAACGCCCGCCCAAACTGCATCACTCACGACGGCGCAAATCGCTGGACTCATTACCGATCAGTACCAAGCGATCAGTAAAGCCAATGTTCAGGCGCTGACGCTGGAGCAAATGGCGGCCGTAGAGGCCCGAGATGCCGCAGTGCTTTCGGCATTAAACATCGCGGCACTTTCGTCGGATCAGCTAGGCGCTTTTTCTACAGCCGCCATAGCTGCTTTCGGAGACACGCAACTGTCTGGCTTGGTAGTAGGCAATATCCCAGGCCTGACCAGCACCCAGTTGGTTGTTTTTAGTAGTGGCCAACTCGCAGCCTTCACTAGCGCAAAACTACGTGCTTTAACAAGCGATCAAATTGCCTACCTGACAACAGCCCAGATCGTAGCATTGTCTGCCACCCAGTTTGCCGGACTGAACTCTCAAAACGTATCTGGATTGAGTTTGGCGCAGGTGAGTGCGATCGAGACGGGTGATCTCATTTCCTTGACGACGGCCAACATAGGGACTTTGGCCAGCGATCAACTGGGCGCGCTCGCAACAGGCCAGTTTGCCGCGCTTGTGGGAACGCAGCTGGCCGGGTTCGGTAGCGATCAACTTGCCAGCTTGGCCACAGCCCAGTTGCAGGCCTTAAATTCGCTTCAAACCGTAGCGCTTACAAGCGCCAATACCAACGCACTATCTTTCGCGCAATTACAGGCGCTTTCGGTAAACGCGTTGGCTGCGCTTCGCACATCCAATATCAGCAACCTGCCCACGCAA
This sequence comes from Rhodoferax sp., assembly GCA_040400635.1. Lineage (GTDB taxonomy): Bacteria > Pseudomonadota > Gammaproteobacteria > Burkholderiales > Burkholderiaceae_C > Allorhodoferax. The sequence goes on along the minus strand of JBBAPY010000060.1, from coordinate 2,984 downwards.
AGCCTGGCCCACCTGAAAACAGAGCAAATCGCTGGCTTGACTACGGCGCAGATGCAAGCTATCACCAGCGAGGGCATCTTCGGCCTGGCGACGACGCAATTACAAGCACTGGTGACAGCGCAGTGGGAAGTCCTAAAAACTTCGCAACTGGTCGCGTTGCAAGGTAGTCAAATAGCAGCGCTGGAAAGTGCGGACTTGCAGTCCATTTGGCCTAACGTATTGCGCGCTTTGTCATCGGCCCAAGTAGGCGCCTTGACAACAGACCTCATCGCGGCCATCACCACGCAACAACTACAGGCCTTAACTCCCAGTAAGCTAGACGGACTTTCGGCGGATCAGATTGCTGCGCTTGAATCAGCTGACATCGTAGTATTGAGTGCCATTCAGGTACAGAGCCTTTCTACTTTGCAGATTGCCGCCCTAACCACGGGCTTATTTAAGGCGCTGACTTCCCTGCAAGTAGGTGCACTGAGCGCAACCCAGGTTAGTGCCTTTGGCACCAAGCAAATCGCCGCACTTAGCACGGGCCAAAGCGCGAGCTTCACTACCGCCAGCATTGGTGGCCTGACGACGGACCAACTGGAGCTGCTTGCCACATCCAATGTGACGGCACTTACGCCGGCCAGCCTTCGGGTACTGCGGAATGAACAAATTCAAGCACTGAGCTCCGATCAGGTGGCGGCCTTCAATAGTGCACAGTTCAGCGTACTGAGCTCTGCCAATATGGCCGCCCTTGGTGTTTCCCAGGTGGCCGCAATACCCTCCAATGGTTTGCGCAATGTGTTGGCGTCGAGTTTAGGCAGGCTGAGCTCTGAACAGGCGCAGGCGATGGTCACAGCCCAGGTCGTCGCCTTGACCGATGCGCAGCTCAATGCACTCAATACGAGTGCGCTGGCGGCCTTAGCGACAGCGCAAATATCGGCCCTGTCAAGTAGTCAGATGGCTGGACTGGGTACCTCCGCGATCAGGGCGCTCACCGTTGGCCAGGTGGGGGCTATAGACGATGGCGAACTTGCCTTGCTGTCGCAAAACCAATTGCGCGCCTGGACAGCGCCACAAATAGGGGCATTGACGACCGCTCAAGTCGTTGCCCTAACTACGGGACAGGTTCAACAACTTTCGACTACCAACATCACTGGTCTGACCACATCGCAGATCGGTGCTATGCAGATCGTCGATTTGCAATCATTGTCGGTGGCGCAATTAGTAGCGCTCTCAGCTGCCCAGTTGCAAGGGCTGGGTACAACCCAGGTCGCCAGCCTTTCAATTGACCAGTTCACCGGCTTGAACAGCGGGCAAGCTAGCGCTTGGTTGACTGCCCAAATCAGCGCGCTTAGCTCTACCCAAATTGCTGGACTGAGCACTGCGGACGTACGGGCCTTAAGTACTTTACAACTTCCTGCGCTGCAGTCGGACAATGTAATTCAACTATCAGTTCCTCAATTGCGTGCGCTCAGTTCAGAACAAATTGTTGCATTTGGAACGAGTCAAATTGCGGCTTTGAAATCGGAGCAAATAGTAGGATTAAGCGCTCTATATAGTGCCTCTATGACCGATGCACAATGGCAGTCCATCGGAACCGCTAATATGGTTCAGGTGACCGTTGCCAACCTTAATGCAGTGGGCACGGCGCAAATTGTCGCACTTGGTACCTCCCAGATCGCATCCTTAAGTGCCACGCAAGTGCGAAGCCTTGCGGTCAGCAAAATCGCAGCCTTAACGACTGCCCAGATTGTTGGCCTTAACACCACGCAAATGAGCGCTTTAGGCACTGCACAGACTAAGGCGCTCACCGAAGCGCAGGTTGTGGCCCTAGAGACATCAGACTTTGCTTCATTGGGCGTGAGCAATCTGGTCGCGATGCTCACCTCGCAAATTGCCGCCTTGGTCACTGCGCAAATTGAAGCCTTGACCACGGCTCAGGTAAGTGGCTTGTCTGCTATCAACCTCAGTGCGTTCAGTCAAGACCAAATCCAGGCGCTGGAAACAACCGACTTTGCCGTGCTAACGACGGCCAATTTGCGTTCACTTACCGTTGACCAAATGGTGGCACTGGAGGCAGATCAGCTCAACGCGCTGACCGATAGCCAGGTGGCAGGGCTCAGTGTTGCTAACGTCACTGCCCTGACGCGAGCGCAGTTGCAGGCCATGGCAACGGGTCGTCTGGTTGCCATAGCTACGGCGAATATGCAAGCGCTGACTTCGACGCAGGTTCTGGCGCTCAGCACAGCGCAATTGGTGGCCTTGTCCGGTGCTCAGGTCGTAGCGCTATTGGGTAGTTCTGATCAGGTGCGAAGCTCCCTGCTCACCGATAGCCAGGTAACGGCGCTTAGCACGAGCCAGGCCTTTGCACTGACACCCGCCCAAATTGCAAACATGGGCACCAGCCAGCTGCAGGTATTAACCACCGACCAGATTGTGGCGCTGCGTACCGTAGAGATTGCAGCCTTGCAAACCAGCCAAGTCGAGGCATTAGAAATAGACGATCTCGTGGTCTTGTCTACTGCGCAATTGCAAGCGCTCAGTGCATTGCAAGTTGCGGCGCTCTCCACTGACCAGGTGGTTGCCTTGACCACCCAGCAGGTTGCCTCATTTGGTGCCGCCACCGCCAGCGCCTTAACTGCATCGCAGTTGCTTGTGCTCAATACCGCCAATCTCTCGTTATTGAGCACCAGCGGCTTGCGCGCCATCAGCGTAGACCGCGTGCAGGTATTGCGTACCGATCAGATTGCGGCCTTAGGCACCAACCAGGCCGCCAGCCTCAGCCTCGCCCAACTCACTGCACTAGATTCCGCGCAATTAGTAGCATTGCGTACCGCCGCAATTTCCGTTCTAAGCAGTGCGCAAATCCAAGCCTTGTGGACAGCCCAGGCTGCTTCGCTGACTACGGACCAGATAAGTGCGTTGGGCACCAGTCAAGTGGCGTGGTTGACGCAGGCACAAGCCTTTGCATTGGAAACGGGTCAATTAATTGCGCTCAATAG
>JBBAPY010000059.1:0-13706 GCA_040400635.1 Rhodoferax sp. | reverse complement strand
GCCCCCACCAAAAACACCGCATTCTGGTAAAAGCCCATCACCGCCGCCGACAGGCTGGAGCCATGCTTGCGTGCCAGCAGCATGGCCAGGCCGTAAAACGCCGCTGCCAGCAGGGACAGCAACGCGGCCGGATTGAACAGACCGGTACCGGGCTGCAGCATCACCATAACGCCGACAAAACCCAGCAGCACCGCCGCCCAAACCGGCCAGCCATTACGCTCACCGAGCATCGGGCCGGCCAGCGCTGTGACGAACAAGGGCACGGTGAAATACAGGGCGACGGCATCGGCCAAGGGCAAAGCCGGAAAAGCCATGTAATAGGCGGCATAGGCGCCGAACATGACGCCAGCGCGCAGCAGCAGCGTATCCAGGTGCGAGGCGAACAAAGAGCGCCAACCCGACTCACGCCACACCAAAGTCAGCAAAATGGGCGCGGCCACGCAGGAGCGAATAAACACCACTTCGGTCAAAGCGTAGGCGCCGCTGACTTGCTTAATGATGGCGTCTTGTAATGAAAAAACCAATACCCCCATACAAAGGTAAATAATGCCCCGGACCGGGTTGTTTTGCATGGTGAAAATGTGCTGTGTCTAGGGATGGCGTGGAGTATCTGCCGGGCGGCCTGCGCGCAAGCCTAGCCCGGTCGGGCTTGCAGTGTAAACGGGCTGCCTGGCTGCGAGTACCTGGGCACCCGAGAGCGACGTGTTGCGCAAACATGGAGAAGGGCGCGATCCGGCGCAGGAAAAAAAAGGCGCTCAATTGGTCGCCAAAAGGTGCCCCAAAACGCGCCCGCTGGAATAGAATAATTTTTCCCTTCACCTAAAACCAAGGAGCCAAGCCGTGAACAAAACCGAACTCATTGAGCACATTGCCGCCAAAACAGACATCTCCAAAGCCGCTGCCGGGCGCGCATTGGCCAGCATGATTGAGGCAGTGACCAAGACCCTGAAAAAAGGCGGTACCGTGAGTTTGGTGGGCTTTGGTTCCTTTGGCGTGACCAAGCGCAAAGCACGCACCGGGCGCAATCCGAAAACCGGCGCAGCGCTCAAAATCAAAGCCTCCAAGGCGCCACGTTTCCGTCCTGGCAAAGCCCTTAAAGACGCGCTGAACTAAGCTTTACGCGCCCCTCACCCTGCAGGCGCAGCTTTTTGCGCCTGCCATTGCGCCAACACTTGCTGCGCCGATGCGCGCGCCGCTTGCATATAGGCGTCATGCCCGGCGCGCTTGGCGGTAAGCTCGACCACATAGCCATTGGGGTCGCGAAAATAAATCGAATCAATAAAGCCGTGGTCCGAAATGCCACGCGTCTCCCTACCCGCTGCCTTGCCTTTGTCGAACATGGTGTGCAGGTCTTGCTGGCTCACCTCCAGCGCGATATGCAGATCAAAATCATGCTGCTCCTTGAACTCGAAGGGCATGTCCGGCGCTTCAAAAAACGCCAAGCATGAGCCATCGTCCATTTCATAAAACGCGTGCAGCGTCTTGGTGGCTCGGCCACTCTTGGTTTCATGGATTTGAAAGGCTTGCACCAGCGGCAGGCCTAGAAAATCGCTGTAAAACTTGCGTGTCTCCTCGGAGTCGCGGCAACGGTAGGCGTTATGGTGCAGGCCTTTGAGCATTTGGTTCTCCAATGGTCTAGCGCGTTACTGAAGCCCAGGTGCGTCGCTTAATTAGTCCACCCGCGCGCCGGAATTTTTTACCACGGGCGCCCATTTTTTAATTTCTGCGTCAATCAGGGCGGCAAATTCTTCGGGCGTATTACCGCTGGGAATCGCACCTTGGGCCAGCAGTTTTTCTTTGATGGCGGGCGAGTTCAGGGCCTTAGCGGTTTCACGCTGCAAGGCTTTGATAATGTCCGGTGGCGTACCCGCTGGTGCCAACAAGCCAAACCAGCTACTCGCTTCGAAACCTTTGAGGGGCCCGGCCTCTTCGATGGTGGGCACATCCGGCATCGCGCCCGAACGCTGGTTGGACGTCACCGCAAACGCTTTGAGCTTGCCCGCTTTGATGAGGGCCATGGACGACGGTAAATTGTCGAACATCACGTCCACTTGGTCGGACACCAGTCCCATGAGCGCCGGGGCCGAGCCGGTGTAGGGGATGTGCGTCATGAAAGTGCCTGTCATGGATTTGAACAATTCACCGGCCAGGTGAATCGAGGTGCCGTTACCGCTGGAAGCCATGTTGAGCCGGCCGGGATTTTTGCGCGCATAGGCAATGAAATCGGGCACAGTATGGATGCCTAGGGTCTTGGCCTTCTCGGCGTTCATCACCATCACATTGGGCACGCCTGCGACCAGGGTGATGGGGGCAAAGTCTTTTTGCGGGTCGTAAGACAACTTGGCATAAAGCGATTTATTGATGCCGTGCGTGCCCACCGTTCCCATGAGCAAGGTGTAACCATCGGGCGCTGCGCGGGCCACGATGTCGGTGCCGATATTGCCGCCGGCACCGCCCTTGTTTTCAATCACAAAGGACTGCCCGAAAGCTTTGCCCAACTCTGGCGCAACGGCGCGGGCCAGGATGTCGGTGGTACCGCCCGGTGCAAAGGGAACCACGATTTTTACCGGCTTATTGGGCCAAGCCCCTTGGGCCTGCGCTGCGGCGGGCAGGAGCGTGGCCATCAAAAATGGTAAGAGTGACCAGATCAAAGAGCGCACACGTTGCAACATATTTATTTCTCCACATTGGTGAGACCGGCCCCTGCGCCGCAAGCGGACCCGCTTGCGGCCTGCCCTAGCGCAAAGCATGGGCACTGCGCGAATCGGCCATCTTGGTGCCAAGTCTGCGCACTGTCAATCATAGTGTGCCAATGCCACAATAACACCCACCATCCAGCATCCCGAGCCCCGGCGGGCAGCAGGCAGCCCAAGAACAGGAACCGGCACTTATGACTACCCTCTCCCACCCCACGGGCGCGCGCCTGCTGATTGACGCCCTGCTCGCCCAGGGCGTAGACACGGTTTTTTGCGTGCCCGGCGAAAGTTTTCTGGACGCGATGGATGCGCTGTACGACCACCGCGACACGGTGCGCCTGATCGTGTGCAGGCACGAAGGTTCGGCCACTTTTATGGCCGAGGCCTATGCCAAAGCCAGCGGCAAACCGGGCGTGTGTTTTGTGACCCGCGCCCCCGGGGCCAGCCAGGCATCCATCGGCCTGCACACCGCATTTCAGGACGGCACGCCGCTGATTTTGTTTATCGGGCAGGTGAGCCGGCGCTTTATGGAGCGCGGCGCCTTTCAGGAGGTGGACTACCGCATCATGTTTGGGCCGGTCAGCAAATGGGTGGCGCAGATTGACCAGGCTGAGCGCATGGGCGAAATGGTGCACCGGGCTTTTCATACGGCGCTTTCAGGGCGCATGGGGCCGGTGGTGTTGGCCTTGCCCGAGGACGTGCTGAGCGAAGCGGTAGCCCAGCCGCCAAACGCTGCAATGGCGGCTGCGGCTGCGGCCAGTGCGCCACAAGCTCGCGATTTGGCGACGCTGATGCAATGGATACAGGTAGCCCAAAAGCCGCTGCTGGTGCTAGGCGGCAGTGGATGGAATGCGCAGGCGGTGGCCGCGCTGCGCCGCTTTGTGCACGCTACAGGTTTGCCGGTGGCTTGCTCCTTTCGGCGGCAAGATTTGTTTGACCACCGCGACCTGCACTACGCGGGCCTGCTCGGCCTGGGCGCGGACCCGGGCTTGCTGCGCGCTGTCAAAGAGGCGGACCTCTTGATTTTGCTAGGTGCCCGCATGGGCGAAGTGCCCAGCCAGGGCTACAGCCTGATCGATGTTCCGCAGCCAGAGCAAACCCTGGTGCATGCCATGCCCTCCGCCGAGGAATTGGGCCGGGTGTACCGCCCGCACCTTGCCCTGTTGAGCAGCATGCCGGCCTTGGCCCACAGCCTGTCCGAGCTTGCCGTGCCCGACACCCTGCCCGAGCGTTTTGCGCCCCATGTGCAGGCCTTGCGTGCCGCTTATGAGGCCTTTAGCGGCCCGCGCCCAGCCATCACCGGTCAAGCTGGAACCATCGATATGGCACAAGCCTGGTTGGGGCTCAATGATGCCTTGCCGGACGATGTCGTCATCACCAATGGCGCAGGCAATTACGCCGCCTGGGCACACCGCTACTACCGCTACCGCAGCTATGGCAGCCAAATTGGCCCTACCAGCGGCGCCATGGGCTACGGTCTGCCCGCAGCCATAGGCGCCAAGTTGGCGCATCCACAGCGCCCGGTGCTATGTCTGGCTGGCGACGGTTGCTTCATGATGAGTTCGCACGAACTGGCCACCGCGGTGCAGTTGAAGCTGCCCATCGTGATCGTGGTGTTTGACAACCAGATGTACGGCACCATACGCATGCACCAAGAAAAATGGTTTCCCGACCGCGTCCACGGCACCGCGCTGGACAACAACCCGGACTTCGCCGCCTTGGCCCGCGCCTTTGGTGCCCAGGGCCTGCGCGCGCACAGCGTGGCCGAACTGCAAGCGGCCATCTTGCAAGGCTTCGCAGCCCCTGGGCCTACGCTGATTCATGTGATGACCGACCCGCAATACATCAGCCCGGGCGCCACCTTGTCAAGCCTGCGCCAGCACAACGCAAAGCCGGTTTAACTCAAACCGGTGACCGGCACAGCTGCGCCATGGATGGCGCGGGCGGCGTCAGAGGCCAGGAAGGCGATGACGCTTGCCAGGTCGTGCGGGTGGACCCAACGCGTGGGGTCAGCATCGGGCATGTCGGCGCGATTTTGCGGCGTGTCCAATATCGTGGGCAATACGCAGTTGACGTTGATGTTTTTCATGCGCAGTTCGGCGGACATGGCCTCCGTAATGCGCAGCACTTCGCTCTTGGCGGCGATGTAAGCACCCATGCCGGCCAAGCCACGTTGTGCAGAGTAAGCACCCACGTTGACGATCTTGCCACCACCTTGGCGCAGCATCTGCGGCACTACGGCCCGGGCCGTATTACGCAGCGTCAGCACGTTGATGTCCTGCATCCCATCCCAGGCACTATCGCTGGTTTCATGCACTGTTTGGCCCATGGCAAAGCCACCGGTTAGGTTGCACAAAACATCAATGCGGCCAAAGCGCGCTATTGCTTGATCGACCGCTGCGCGCACTTGGCCTGCATCGCACACATCAAGCGCGATAGGCAGGCACAGCGCGGGCTCCAAGGCTGCAAGCGCTGTGTCGCTGAGGGGACTGCGATCCCATAGCACCAAATTGGCGCCATCGTGCGCAAAAATCTGTGCCACAGCACGACCCAGGTTGCCGGCAGCGCCGGTCAGGAGAACGGTTTTTTTGGCGTGCGTCATAAACAGATACAGTGCAAAGCAGCTTTACGGAGATTTACCATCTGCAACATTTTTTTCCATCCAAATGCGAAATAATCGCCCGCTACCCGTTAGGCCTAAACACTGACGATTATGTCGCACGCAGCGCGCGCAATAACTACCTCGGAGACAAGCATTGAAAGCAAGAAAACACACCCTAGGCGCTCACTGGCTTTTAAGCGCTGCAGCCTTCGTAATTGCTCTATCGTTAAGTGCGTGTGGCGGTGGCGGTGGCGGTAATTCTGCAAGCAATGACACCAGTTGCCCCACCGGTAGTATCAGCGGCAACTTTTCAAGCACCGCCACCAGTGATCTCACCGCTGGCCTGCTATGTACTCTGAGCGGGGCCGGTAGCACCATCACCAATGTCGCCGCCAACAGTTGCCTTCCCTACCAATTTACCTGGTCATGCACTAGCACCCAGCGTACTTTGGTGGCCAACGGCATCCCCAACCACACGGTCGGCAGTTTTCCCAATGCCAACAACCCCAACACCATAGCCGCTTACAACGCCAGCCAATCGACCACACTGTCCCCCAGCGTGTCGTCCGTGCAGCCGGTGCCTATCATCGGCTACGCGCTCAACGGCGTGAAGTTCGACCCCAACACCGGCGGCGCCTGCAACAACAACGCCAGCTCGGCGGCCACTCAAGGCGCGGGCGCACAATGCACTTATCTTGGCGCTGGCGCTGGCGCCTGGAGTCTGGAAGCCATCGTACCCAATAGCCCCTTCAATTTTGGAGCAGACAGCAATAATGCGCACGTGCAACCCGACGGGCAGTACCACTACCACGGCGCTCCCACGGGCGTATATACCGCTATGGGCGGCAGCGAAAGCAATGGCATTGGCAACAAAATGCAGATCGTCGGTTGGGCCGCGGACGGCTTTCCGATTTACTACAAATACGGTTACAAAATTGCCACGGATGCAAACTCCGGCCTGGTGCTTCTGAAAGGCAATTACAAGCCCAATTCAAGCGCCACCACCTTAAGCACTCGACCCTTAGCAAGCGTTTTCCCCTTGGGCACCTTTCGCAATGACTGGGCCTATAGCGCAACAAACGGGGGCGATTTGGACGAATGCAACGGCCGCACCGGCGTAACGCCAGAGTTCCCCAAAGGTATTTACTACTACGTAGCGACCGAAAGCTACCCTTATTTGCAGCGCTGCATCAAAGGCAAGCTGAGTTGATCTCCCTGTCCTGGTGGAGGCCGCAGGGCAAGCGCATAGCATGCTTGGGGCGCGCACTGCTGCTGATCGGCATTTGCGCCCTGCCAGCGGCGCAAGCCCATCTTATGGCCGTGCAGAGGGCAACGCTGAATATTACGCAGGACGGTGCCTACATGGTGCTCTCCCTGCCCAGCGATGCCTTTTCGGGCTTGGCAATGGATGACGATGGCGATGGTAAGTTGTCCATCGCCGAACTGCGCGCGCATCAAGCCCAACTGGAGCAGGCGGTGCGTACCTCGGTACAGGTCAGCGACGCCCAAGGCCCGCTTCCCTTGGAGGCACTGCTGCTTAACTTTGATATTCCCCATGCAGCGCAGGAGCAAGCGCTTGCCGTCATCGCGCTAGGAAAATACAGCTTGCGCTCGCAAGCGCAACCTCAGCGCTGGAATATTGGCCTGTGGGGCCAAGCGCCTCAAGGGTCCAAAATTGAAGCGACCGTCACGCGATTGGGCAAGCCTGGAGCGCCGCTTGAGCGGCAGGTCATCTATTTCAGCCGTGAGCACGCCACCCATGCACTTTTCCCACCGGCCGCCCAGGTGCTGACCGACTATGCGGTGTTGGGCGCGCAGCATATTCTGGACGGACCGGACCATCTGCTTTTCCTGCTGGTAGTCTTGGCCGCTAGCACCGGCTGGACGGCGCTGGTTCTGACATTGAGCGCATTCACTCTAGGCCACGCGACGACGCTTGCAGCCAGTGTTTTTACGGGGTGGTCTGTGGCGCCCGCGTTTGCCGAACCCGCCATTGCACTGACCATTATTTTGATGGCACTCTTTGATTACCAGGCGCGCAAACGGGCAATGAAGACGTCTGTCTGGCAACGCATGGTCTTGGTATTTGGTTGCGCGCTGGTACACGGCATGGGTTTTGCATCATCGCTACAAGCCATCGGCCTGGACCAAAACCATCTGGTACTGAGTTTGGTGGGCTTTAACCTGGGCATCGAAGCAATCCAGATCGCTATTGCCGCCTGTGTGCTTGTGCTGCTCGGGTGGCTGCGGCGCAACAAGAATGCCCATGCCCTGGCGTGGATTCACAGAGTCGCACTAGGAGCAGCTATAGGCTTGGCCTGTGTTTCGCTAGTACAGCGACTGCCCTGAGCATACAAGGCAAGTGCGCTCCCCAGTTGCGAGGTGCGCTCAGGGCAAAGCCTGATTCAAAATAGTCGCCAATCGGGCTGCCGCTAAGGCCAGGCGCGCTAACACCACAGGGGTCATACGCGTCACGTAAGCCTCGCTTGGATCACCTTGCGGATAAAAACCAGGCTGGGCCACGATGCGGCAGGACTCCTCAGCCATGACGATCGCCAACTCCCCCGAGCTGCTGCCCGCATCGGGCATCGCGGGCTGGGCTAGCGCTGCTGCCGCAAGCGCCGCGTTGTCCATATTCATTCGATCGAGCAGACCCCTGTCCCACAAGGCGTGCAAATTGCTCGCTTGCATAAAAAAGCGCAATTGCACCGTATTGCCACCCCGGTCATCGCCGTAACCGGCATGCAAGGGCTGGTGCACATCCGCCACAAAATGCACCAGGTATTTCAATGCTTTTAAACGTTCCGCATCACTGACCGAAGAGGCCAGCACAGCGGCTTGCCGCTCGATCGCTGCCACCACACATTGCCCCTCCGGGCAGTCGCGCGCGGCGTCAAATTGGCATACGCTGCGCGGAAAGTTCAGGTAATGCCAGGGGGCGGTACTCGGGTTGCGGTGCTCATCGGCCCAGGTGGCCACTGAAGCCAAGGTTTGCCCGGGCTCCAAGGCCAGCAAGCGCTCAGCCTGGTCGCGGGTGGCGGGATTAAGTTCTTGCCAGGCCATGGCCGCTATCACTTGGTGGCCCTGTATGCCCCAAGCTTGGGCGCTTGCGGTGCATGCGCTCCACAAAGCCAATAGCGCCAGCGGCACAAGCAGGCGCGAAAACAGGCGCAGCAAAGCGCCAGCGAAGCAGTTCCACCAAGACATAGCGTCCCGTTCCAACGAATGTAGTAATACGCCTATTGTGCCTGTGAAGCCGCTAAGGTAAGTGAGGCCGCATGCACCCAAACCGTGCCCTGTCCTGCATGGTGCAAAATCCGCGTAAATCGCTTGCCCTTGGCATAATGTTCCCCACACAAAGTGGGCGTGCACACTGCGATAGGCATCTGTACTTTTTCACTATTAGGAAAACCCATGCGAGGACGCTTTCGACCCCTGCTTATCGCCCTTAGCCTCGCCGCCAGCGCCAGCGCTGCCTTGGCGCAAACCACGGCACTTAAGTTTCAGTTGGACTGGCGCTTTGAAGGCCCGGCGGCTTTGTTTTTAGTGCCTGCTGCGAAAGGCTATTTCAAAGATGCCAAGTTGAACGTCACGATTGATGCGGGCAATGGCTCCGGCGGCGCCGTCACCCGCGTAGCTTCAGGCGCCTATGACATTGGCTTTGCCGACCTGGCTGCGCTCATGGAGTTCCACGCCAATAACCCGGATGCGCCGAACAAGCCGGTAGCGGTGATGATGGTTTATAACAATACGCCAGCCTCGGTCATGGCACTGAAGAAATCTGGCATCAAAAGCCCGGCCGACCTGACGGGCAAAAAGCTCGGCGCCCCCGTGTTTGACGCGGGCCGGCGCGCCTTTCCCATTTTTGCCAAGGCCAATAGCGTGGGCGCAGTGAACTGGACCGCCATGGACCCGCCACTGCGCGAGACCATGCTGGTGCGCGGCGATGTGGACGCCATCACCGGCTTTACCTTTACCTCGCTACTCAACATCGAGGCGCGTGGTGTGAAAGCCGAGGAAGTGGTGGTGCTGCCTTACCCCCAATACGGCGTGCGCCTGTATGGCAACGCCATCATCGTCTCGCCCAAGTTGTTGCAAGAAAATCCCGCTGCAATCAAAGCCTTTTTGACCGCGTTTGCCAAAGGGATGAAAGACGTGATTGCCAACCCCGAGCAAGCGGTTGAAACCGTCAAGGCACGTGACGGCATCATCAACGCCGAATTGGAAACCCGTCGCCTGAAGCTGGCCATCGACACGGTGATCAACAGCCCGGAAGCGCGGGCCGAAGGCTTTGGCCAGGTCAAGCCCGGACGCTTGTCACTGATGGCGTCTCAGGTGTCGGACGCCTTCAACACCAAAACCCGCGTGAATCCAGACACGGTGTGGAACGGCAATTTTCTACCCAGCGCCAAAGCGCTGGATGTGTTGCCCGCGCCCAAGCCGGCTGCCAAAAAATAAATGCCTTCTAGCGACAGCCCCAAGGCAGCACCTTTTCTGGATTTCCAGAAAGTTTGGCTGGCCTATAACGACGAGCTACTGGCCCAGCAAACGTTTGCCGTAGAAGACATTAGCCTGCAAGTGCAGCGCGGTGAATTTATCGCCATCGTCGGCCCCTCAGGCTGCGGCAAATCGACGTTTATGAAGCTGACCACCGGGCTGAAGAAACCCAGCAAAGGCAGCATCCATGTCGATGGAAAGCCGGTGAACGGGCCGCTCAAGATAAGCGGTATGGCTTTTCAGTCACCCTCGCTCCTGCCCTGGCGCACTACCCTGGACAATGTGCTGCTGCCTTTGGAAATCGTGGAGCCGTACCGCTCACAGTTCAAAGCGCGGCGCGTCGAATACGAAGCCCGCGCGATGGATTTACTCAAAACCGTGGGGCTGGCAGGCTACGAAAAACAATTTCCCTGGCAACTGTCGGGCGGCATGCAGCAACGCGCCAGTATTTGCCGCGCCCTCATCCACGAGCCTCAAATGCTCTTGCTCGACGAACCCTTCGGCGCGCTCGATGCGTTCACCAAAGAAGAGCTGTGGTGCATCCTGCGCGACCTGTGGAGCGCACAGCGCTTTAATGTGGTTCTGGTAACGCACGATTTGCGCGAATCGGTTTTTCTGGCAGACACCGTGTATGTCATGAGCAAGAGCCCGGGCCGTTTTTTGGTGCGACGCGACATTGATCTTCCACGCCCGCGCGATCTGGAACTCACTTACACCCCGGCCTTCGGCGACATCGTGCATGAGCTGCGCAGCCATATCGGAGCGATCAGAAAAACATGAACACCCGTACGCGCGAACGTTGGGCTCCGTGGCTGTTGCTGCTTGTCACCCTGCTGATCTGGCAGACTCTGTGCAGCGTATTTGCGGTGTCTGAATTTATATTTCCCAGCCCATGGCGTATTGCGCAACAGACCATTGAGTATCGCGACGTGATCGCTGGCCATGCCTGGCGCACTTTCTGGGTCACCATGGCAGGATTTGGTATTGCGATCGTGGTGGGTGTGTTGCTGGGCTTTTTAATCGGCAGCTCACGCCTGGCCTATGCGGCGGTGTACCCGCTGATGACGGCGTTCAACGCCCTGCCCAAGGCGGCCTTTGTGCCCATCCTGGTGGTGTGGTTTGGCATCGGCATCGGGCCGGGCATATTGACGGCTTTTTTGATCAGTTTTTTCCCCATCATGGTCAATATCGCCACCGGCCTGGCGACCTTGGAGCCCGAGCTGGAAGACGTCCTGCGTGTGCTGGGCGCTACGCGGCGCGATGTGCTGTTCAAAATCGGCCTACCGCGCTCCATGCCCTATTTTTATGGTTCCCTCAAAATTGCCATTACGCTGGCCTTTGTGGGTACTACCGTAGCCGAAATGACGGCCTCCAATGAAGGTATTGGCTACCTGCTGATATCGGCTGGCTCGGCCATGCAAATGGGCCTGGCGTTTTCCGGACTGGTAGTGGTCGGCGGTATGGCCATGCTGATGTATGAGTTGTTTAACGCTATCGAAAAACGCACCACCGGTTGGGCGCACCGTGGGTCGCAGAGCCAGTAGCTCGACTCTAAGCCCGAACCAAGCCCCATGCCCATCATTGGCGCGCTCCTCGCCCAAGGCGAGATCCGCTTTCTCAGAGTCAACAAAAAAGGGAGCAAAGGACCGTAGAGAAAAGCATTAACCCCACTGAGCCGCTGCAAAGTAGTCGTCGTTTTCCTAAAGATCCTTGTAAACAGCACAAAAGAAAAAACACTTTATGAAAAACTTTCGTTTATTTCTTCTCTTGATGCTGGCGTCTCCGGCGATCGCCTTCGCCGTCGACAACCCGGTGCAGCGTTGGGGGCGCTATGAGCCTGCATTCAAGAGTTTCGCCGAGGCGGATCAAGCCAAGCCTGTGGCCAAGGGCGGCATTCTGTTGGTGGGCAGCAGTATTTTTCGGCTCTGGGTCGATGCCGCTGAACAATTGGCGCCGCTGCCAGTCTTGAACCGCGCTTTTGGCGGTTCACGCGTTGCCGACCAACTGGCGCGCTTCGAACAACTCGTGCCAACCTATGCGCCAAAAATCATTGTCTACTATTGCGGGAGCAACGACATCAAGGCCAATGAGGATTCACCTGAGGCGATCTTCGGCCGCTTTCGCGAGTTTTCCGAGCGGGTGCAGAGCCGGTTTCCGGGCACGCGTCTGATCTTCGTGTCGACAACCCGCTCGCCCGATCGTGTAGAACTCTGGGACAAGGTGGATCACTACAACGCCTTGGTGCGCGCCTATGTTGCCGCGACGCCGTATCACACGTTCGTTGATATCAATCCCGCCCTGGTAGACGCCAATGGCCACCCCAAGCTGGAACTCTACCGTGCGGACAAATTGCATTTTCATCCGCCCGCTTATGCGGCCTTCACGGCCATCATCAAGCCGGTGTTGACGCAGGTTTGGGCGGAGGTGAATGTGCCGGCGGCGAAGGTACCGTGATTCTCGATCAACTCGCCCGCTGGTGGTGAAGTTACTCAGGTACTACTGTCGCCAACAAATGAAAGGCCGAAAAAATGGCCTCTCCCGGCGCCCCCTTATCATCTGCATATGTTCGCCCAGCTAATAAGCTCCAGCCTGATGCAGCGCCTTGTGCGCTTTGTCTGCTGCGCTTTGGTAGCCACCCAGCTGCTTAGCGGGGCCCAGTTTGTACACAGCGGCCTGGAGCGGGCGCAATATTACGCTGGTACCTGCCTGTCGGTAGATGCGGAATGCAAGGTGAGCAATCATCAAGTCAGCCTTGGTGAGTCATCCATTCATGCGCTCAATCTGGTCATACACCTTTGCGGCTTGATCCCCCTGCAAACTGCCTTTGAGCCCAGCCAAGCCCCATCCCCGCAAGTGGCCAAGGTCAACCTGCTTCCCCAGTGGCTGTTTGCCACACAGATAGACCACCCTCCCAAAGCCTAAACGCCGACAGCCCGCAGGCAGCGCGCTGACCACGCGGGCGTGCCTTTTCAATGTTTTTGGCAAGGAGGAGCCTATGGCCCCCAAGTTTGAGAGTGAGCAGTCGCTTGTCCATGCGCTGGCCCACGCCTATTACCAGGTGGTCGACATCCGGTACCGCACAGCCTGCACGCTGACGGCTACGGTATCTTGCGCCGTACTCAGGCACTTTGGCATGGACGCGCAGCTAGTGCCCTGCCAAGTCTGGCACAGCCATTCGCACGCAAGCCACGTCATCGGCTTTTTGGGCAACGCCCCCCAAGAGGGCAAGTGGGACGGACACTTGGTGTGCACCAGTGGCAAGTTGCTGATCGACGCGTCCTTGTTCCATTTCAACTTAGAGTTTGGGCTGGAAGTCCCTTGGGTAGCCGCGGTGCAGCGCATACCAGTGCCCAGCCAGATGCTGGCCCGCCATGAGTTATCTGCTGACTCTACTCTCAAGTGGCTTTACCCGCCACCCGGCAGTGACACACGCTACCCTGAGGTGCCGCAGGGCTTGGTGGGGGCGTTAGCGGGTAGCTTGATTGAGCGCTTAGGGGGTGACAGCGTTTCCATTTGAGCAATTCAAAAATAAGGGGGTGGGTTGAGCAGATTAGCGCCTATAGCTGAGACCACTGAACGGGCCGAAAACGGTGGGTGGCACTTGGGGTTCAATTCATCGTTCTAAATGTTGAGACAGCCACTTGTTGCGCCCCACAATGCCAACCGCCAAGCTGTAGAAACCAAGGACCAAGCCCGAATGGCAGCTCACGTAGGTTCGCGCACTATTGGATTTTTGGTTGACGAACGCAAAGCGCTGCAAAAACTAATTCAGTGCGCTCTGGCCACAATCAAAGGACCCAATGGCGTCCGAACCGACCAGTTTGCGTACTGGCTCATAAGCCTGCGAACTCAACCCAGCAGCCCCGGCTCAGACAAAAGCTTCTTGAGCTTGGGCTTGGCGCTCACGGGCT
>JBBAPY010000058.1:0-14606 GCA_040400635.1 Rhodoferax sp. | reverse complement strand
AGCGTGCCTTGCAAAATGCCCAGCCAGTTGCGGTAGGCCAGCACTTTGTCTGCCGCGTCCACCACCGCCACCGAGTCTTCCAGGTCCAGGATGGTGGACAACGCAGCTTCCATCACCACGTCATACACACCGGCGGCATCGGTTTTACCAATGGCGGTGGCGCGGTCAATCAGGATGTCCAGGTGCAAACCGTTGTGCTCCAACAGCACCGAAGACGGCGTTTTGGCCATGCCTTGAAAGCCCTTGAACTGCGCCGGCGTGGCCAAGCTGGTGTTGCTGCCGTCTTTCAGGGCCACAGACAGCTTGCCGTTTTTGACGCTATAGGCCAGGCTGTCTTTGTGCGAGCCTTTGCGCAACGGGGCGACTTCGTCCAGCAGTTTGCGCACATAGGCAATGACTTTTTTGCCACGCTTGGCGTTGTAGGGTTTGCCGCTGGGGCTGAGCTTGGTGGCGCCGCCGTCTTCGGAAATCACGTCAGTGCCATACAGTGCGTCATACAAACTGCCCCAGCGCGCATTGGCGGCGTTGAGGGCATAGCGCGCATTGAGCACCGGCACCACCAACTGCGGTCCTGCTTGAATGGCCAGTTCGGCATCCACGTTTTTCGTGATGATGCGTGACTTGGCGGGCAGCGGTGCCAGATAGCCAATGTCTTTCAAAAACGCTTGGTAGGCTTTCATGTCGGCAATCGGGCCGGGATGCGCTTGGTGCCAGGTGTCGATTTCGCTTTGCAAACGGGTGCGCTCGGCCAGCAGGGCAGCGTTCTTAGGGGCCAGGTCGGCGACGATGGCGTTAAATCCCTTCCAGAATTTGGCGGGCTTCACGCCAGTACCGGGCAGCACTTCGGTATCAATAAAAGTTTGTAAAACGGTGGCGACATGCAGTCGGCCGATAGTGGTGCGGGCGGTGGCCATAGGGGCTCCTTAGAAACAGACAGGGGTTCGCGTGCGCAATAAATTACACAGGGCCCCACTCTATTCGATACTTTGGTGGATACTATGGTGCTAAAAAGCATTCCATTCATGACAAAAATGAATACATCCAATCCTCTGCCACTGTCTGGCATCCGCGTTGTCGAGTTCACCCACATGGTCATGGGGCCCACTTGCGGCATGGTGCTGGGTGATATGGGGGCCGACGTGGTCAAGGTGGAGCCGCTTGCGGGCGACAGCACGCGCAAGCTGCTGGGCGTAGGCGCTGGTTTTTACCCGCTGTTCAACCGCAATAAGAAAAGTATTGCCCTGGACCTGGAAAGTACCACGGGCCGCGAGGTGGTGGCGCGCCTGGTGGCCCGGGCGGACATCGTCAGCGAAAACTTCAAGCCCGCCACCATGGAAAAGCTGGGGCTGGACTACGCCACTTTGTCGGCGTGCCATCCGCAACTTATTTACGTGAGCCACAAAGGCTTTTTGCCCGGCCCCTACGAACACCGTACCGCCTTGGACGAAGTGGTGCAAATGATGGGTGGCCTGGCTTATATGACGGGCCGCTCTGGCGACCCGCTGCGCGCGGGCTCTAGCGTCAATGACATCATGGGCGGCGTATTTGGCGCCATGGGTGCCATGGCCGCGCTGATGCAGCGCCAGCAAACCGGCCAGGGCCAGCAGGTGCAGGCCGCGCTGTTTGAGAACAATGTGTTTTTGGTGGCCCAGCACATGCTGCAATTTGCGGTGACCGGCCAGCCCGCCGCGCCCATGCCCGAGCGCATTTCGCCTTGGGGTATTTACGATGTGTTTAGCGTGCAGGGCGGCGCCCAGATATTTTTGGCGGTGGTGGGCGATACGCAGTGGCGGGTGTTTTGCGAGGCCTTTGGCTTTGCGGACTTGTTTGCCGATACGCGCATTGCGACGAATAACGATCGGGTGCGCGCCCGCGCCTGGCTCATGCCTTTGCTGCGCGAGCGCCTGGCCCTGCACACCCGCGAGGAATTGTCTGCCGTGTTCGAGCGCGAAGGCCTGCCCTTTGCCCTGATCACCGACCCGCAGCATTTGTTTGCCGATCCGCATTTGCTGCAAACCGGCGGCTTGGCCCGGATGACGCTGCCCGACGGGCGGGAGACTTCAGTGCCCTTGCTACCCCTGACGCTGGACGGTGAACGCCTGGGCCTGCGCCTAGACCCGCCGCGTCTGGGCCAGCATGGGCGGGAGGTCTTGCAGGATGTGGGCTATAGCGATAACGAGATAAACGCCATGGTGCAAGCTGGCACCCTGGCCTTACCGCAGGAGTAAGCCCTTGGACAAGCTCAAACAAATGGAGTCCTTTGTGGCGGTGGCGCTGCGCGGTAGCTTGACCGCTGCGGCCAAGGCCGAGGGCGTGGCACCGGCCATTGTGGGCAGGCGCCTCGATGCTTTGGAGCAGCGCCTGGGCGTCAAGCTGCTAGTGCGCACCACCCGGCGCATGACGCTGACGCAGGAGGGTACGGCTTTTTTAGAAGATTGTCAGCGCCTGCTGAGCGACTTGGGCAATGCCGAGGCCAGCGTGAGTGCCGGTGGTATCCAGGCTAGCGGCCATTTGCGCCTGACGGCGCCGGCCGGCTTTGGCCGGCGGCATGTGGCGCCGCTGGTCCCTTTGTTTCGCGAACTGCACCCGGAAGTGACGGTGTCGCTCAACTTGAGCGACCGGGTCACCAACCTGGCAGGTGAGGGCTTTGACTGCGCGGTGCGCGTGGGTGACTTGCCCGATTCGTCCCTGGTCAGCGTGCGCCTGGCCGACAACCGGCGCATGTGCGTGGCCACACCCGATTACCTTGCGCGCCATGGACGGCCAAAGCAGCCTGCGGATTTGCAGCGCTTTGACTGCCTAACGCTGTCCAGCGACGCTTCGCAAACCCGGGGCTGGGCTTTCACCGTACCTAAGGCAGAGGGCAATGAGGTGATTCACCTCAAGCCCAGCGGCCCGCTCGATTGCTCGGATGGCCAGGTCTTGCACGACTGGTGCCTGGGTGGCTGGGGTATTGCGTGGCGCAGCACCTGGGAGGTGGAGGCCGAGATGGCCGCCGGCCTGCTGGTGCCCGTGCTGGAAGCATTTGCCGCGCCGCCCAACGGCATTTACGCGGTTTTCCCCGAGCGCAAACACATGGCACTGCGCCTGCGTTTGTGGATCGATTTTTTGAAACTGCATTACAGCCGCGAAGGCTTTTGGACGGCGGCGCGGCATTGAAGGCGGATTGGGGAAGCGTAGTTCTCCCTAATTTACGACTTTTGTATATATAGTTATCAAATAGTCGCGACTTTTTAATAATATAATAGATAAAAGTCGCAATAATTTCCTATGCAACGCTATCTTGACCAGTGCGTTCAGGCCGACCTGGCCAGAAAAATGGTGTTTCTGACCGGCCCGCGCCAGGTCGGCAAAACCACGTTGTCGCGCCAGTTGATATCCCAGCGCGGCGGGCAGTACCTCAATTACGACGTGGCGGCAGACCGCGCCATTATTTTGAACCAGCGCTGGAGCCCGCAGGCGCCGCTGCTGGTGCTCGACGAAGTGCACAAAATGCCCGGTTGGAAAGCTTGGCTCAAAGGCGTGTACGACGGCAAGCCCCAAGGACAACAATTACTGGTTACCGGCAGTGCGCGCATGGATACTTTTCGCCAGGGTGGCGAGTCGCTGGCCGGGCGGTTTTTTGGCTTGCGCCTGCATCCGATTTCGGTACGCGAATGGTGCGACCATACCGGCGCAGAGCCCGAAGCAGCCTTAGCGCATTTGCTGGAGCGCGGTGGCTTTCCCGAGCCCTGCCTGGCCCCGGATGCGACCGAGGCGCAGCGCTGGCGACGTCAGTATTTCGATGGTCTGGTTCGCAACGATGTGCTGGAGTTCTCGCGTATCCAGGAGGTAGCGGCGATTCGCTTGTTCGCCGAAATGCTGCGTACCCGCGTGGGCTCGCCTTTGTCGCTGGCCAGCATCGCACGCGACCTTGCAGTATCGCCAGTCACACTCAAAAAATACCTGGCTATTTTGGAAGCCTTGTACATCGTGTTCGTCGTGCGCCCCTGGCACCACAACATCGGGCGTTCGGTCTTGCAAGCGCCCAAGGTGTATTTTTTTGATACCGGTTTGGTCGAGGGCGACGAGGGCATTCGCTTTGAAAACCTCATGGCCACCGCCTTGCTCAAGCAAGTGCAGTGGCAGCATGACGTGCGGGGACAGGAAGCGGGCTTGCACTACCTGCGCACCAAGGACGGAGCCGAGGTGGACTTTGCCATTAGCGAAGGCAAGCGCCTTACGCAATTGGTGGAATGCAAACTCTCCGACGATAAGCCGCACCGCGCCTTGCTGCGTTTTGCCAGCGAGCAGGGGCCCGTGCAAGCCGTTCAAGTAGTGCGCAATTTGCGCCATTCCTTTTTGGCGGGCGCCGTTGAGGTGGTTCAGGCCTCAGTTTATTTGCGGGGGCTGGCGGCATAAAACCGCTGAGTAATCCTAGCGAGTTGGAGCGCGTAATGAATCAGGTAAACGCGGTCCAGCAGCGGTGACATGCCCCCTGGATGCTCGTCAAGTGTGCCACGCAGGAATCAATTAGCGCCAAACTCCTGCCCCATCTCCTGCGCCCGCGCCTGCGCCGCCTGCATGGCGGCGATGAATGCGGGTTTGATACCGCCAGCTTCCATGGCGGTGAGTGCGGCGTAAGTTGTGCCGCCTTTGGACGTGACACGCTGGCGCAGTGTTTCGGGCGAGTCAGGCGAGGCCTTGGCCAGTTCGCCTGCACCAATGAAGGTGGCGACTGCTAATTGGTAGGCCTGCGCGGGGTCCAGCCCCATGCCGGTGCCTGCCTCGCGCATGGCTTCCATGAAATAAAACATATAAGCCGGGCCTGAGCCCGACAGCGCCGTCACGGCGTCTATCTGGTCCTCTGCGCCCACCCACATCAGCTCGCCAGTGCTGCCCAAAACCTGGTTCACCAGTGCCTTGTCCGCCTCATTGACGGCGGCGCGGGCAAACAGGGCGGTGATGCCCTTGCCAATGAGCGCCGGGGTGTTGGGCATGGCGCGCACGATACGTTCGCTTCCCATCCACTGCGCGATCGTGTCGCTGCGAATCCCAGCGGCCACGCTCAGGTGCAAGGCGGCGTGGGTGTGGGCTTGCGTTTGCGCGGCGGCGTCTTTGAATGTTTGAGGCTTGACGGCCCAGACCACCAGGTCGGCGCGGCTTAAAAAGCTGCCGGCCTTGGCCTGGGCGCTAATGCCAAATTGGCTACTAAGTTTGGCGCGCGCCTCGTCAAAGGGCTCGACGACGTCGATATGGGAGACAGGCCAGCCTTGTTTTAGCAAGCCACCGATGATGGCGCTGGCCATATTGCCGCCGCCTATGAATGCGATGCCTTGCTGCATGGATTGGTTCTCTGTAAGTGAAAAGGCAAGCAGAGTCTAACTAGGCTCTCGCTAGCGCAGCGCAGCTAAACCGCCGTGGTTTGCCGCACCGCGTGCTCCCAGCGCTGCATCTGTTCCTGGGCTTGGGCGCGGCTGATTTGTGGCTCGAAACGGCGCTCGGCTTGCCACAGTTGGCTCAGTGACGCGGTGTCCGGGTACAGGCCGGTGGACAAGCCAGCCAGGTAGGCGGCGCCTAAGGCGGTGGTCTCGGTCACCTGCGGACGCAGCACGCTGATGCCCAGCAAATCGGCCTGAAACTGCATCAGCAAATCATTGACGCAGGCGCCGCCGTCCACGCGCAGTTCGGTCACGGCGGCGACCCCTGCCTGCTGCGCGTCGCGCGCCATGGCTTGCAAGAGTGCGGCGCTTTGGAAGGCAATGCTTTCTAAGGCCGCGCGGGCGATATGGGCCACGGTGCTGCCGCGTGTCAGGCCGGTCATGGTGCCGCGCGCTTCGGGGTTCCAGTAGGGTGCGCCCAGGCCCGTAAAGGCCGGTACCAGCATCACACCGCCGCTGTCGGGCACGCTTTGCGCCAGGGCTTGCACTTCGGCGCTGCTGCGGATCGCGCCCAGCCCATCGCGCAGCCATTGCACCACCGCGCCGCCTACAAACACACTGCCCTCTAATGCGAATTCGGGCCGTACGCTGGGCTGTGCCGCGCTGGTGGTGATCAGCCCATTGGTCGAGGTCTGGAATTGTGTGCCGGTGTGCATCAGCATGAAGCAGCCGGTGCCATAGGTGTTTTTGGCCATACCGGCGCTAAAGCAAGCCTGCCCGAACAACGCGCTTTGCTGGTCGCCAGCCATGCCGCCTACGGGAATGCTGTGGCCTAGCAGGCCTGGATCAATGTCTCCAAAGTGTGCGGCACAGGGAAGTACTTGCGGCATGAGTCCCTCGGGGATGTTGAGCGCTTGTAGCAGTTCAGCGTCCCAAGTGTTGCTGTGCACATTAAAGAGCATGGTGCGCGCGGCATTGCTCACATCGGTGGCGTGTACACGGCCGCTTGTCAATTGCCACAGGAGCCAGCTGTCTACAGTGCCAAAGGCCAGTTCACCCTGTGCGGCCCGTGCGCGGGCGTCGGGCACATGGTCCAAAATCCATTGCAACTTGGTGCCGGAAAAATAAGCATCCACCAGTAAACCGGTTTTTTGGCGAATGGTTGGTGCCATGCCGCGCTCACGCAAGGCTGCGCAGGCGGGCTCGGCCCTACGGTCTTGCCAGACGATGGCTTGGTAAATGGGCTGGCCGGTCTTGCGGTTCCAGACCACTGTGGTTTCGCGTTGGTTCGTAATCCCGATAGCATGGACTTGCTGCGCGCCGATGCCGGCTTTAGCGAGCACATCACGCGCCGTGGCCAACTGGGTGCGCCAGATTTCCAGCGGGTCGTGCTCTACCCAGCCGGGCTGGGGGTAAAACTGGGTCAATTCCTCTTGCGCCATGGCCACGATGCGGCCTTGCGCATCAAACACGATGCTGCGGGAGCTGGAGGTGCCTTGGTCAAGTGCGAGCAGGTAGGTCATAGGGGCTGGCGTCCAAAGTTGGCGTGAAAGGCGGCTGACGGGCCGAGGGCGGTATCAGTCGCCCGCCAGCGTAAATCGTACCTGTGCTTCGGCCATCAAGTCCATAAAGGGCTCGGGCGCAATGGCGTCTGAAAACAGGCGGTCGATGCTGGAGAGCTGCGCTACTTCGACCATCGCAGCGCGGTTGAATTTGCTGGCGTCTGCCGCCAACCAGACTTCGCGCGCTTGGGAAATAATAGTTTGTGACACCTTCACCTCGCGGTAGTCAAAGTCGCGCAGCGAGCCATCTGATTCGATGGCCGAGATGCCGATCAGGCCGATGTCCACCTTGAACTGGCGGATGAAGTCCACTGCCGCTTCTCCCACAATGCCCTGGTCGCGTCCACGCACCACGCCGCCCACCACAATCACTTCGCTTTGCGAATTGGCGCTGAGGATGGCGGCCACATTGAGGTTGTTGGTAATGACGCGCAACCCTTCGTGCTTAGTAAGCGCCCGGGCGATGGCCTCGGTGGTGGTGCCGATATTGAGCAGCAGCGAGCAGCCATTGGGCACGGCATCGGCCACCGCACGCGCAATGCGGGCTTTGCCTTGGGCGTTGAGGATTTCGCGCTGCGGATAGGCCAGGTTTTCTACCGTGGAGCCGGGCACGCGCACGCCACCGTGAAAGCGCGTCAGCAGGCCCTCGTCGGCCAAGCGCTGGACGTCGCGGCGCACGGTTTGCAGCGTCACCTCCAGCGTATCGGCCAGGCGCTCCACCGTGACCGAGCCTTGCGCCCGCACTACGCTTAAGAGCTTGATTTGTCGTGGGTTGGGGTTCATGCGTAGATGGTCCGAGGCTTGGGTAAAGATAGCCTTCGCACTTTAAATCGAACCGAAAGGAATAGTTTTAGGGTAAACACCTAGTTAAAACGAATAATTTCGAACAATAATTCTCACATTCGAATTAACGTTGCGCTAAATTGGTGCGAACGATCAAGGGTGTCTGATGGACTTGAGTCTGCAAGCAGTAAGCAAGAAAGTGGGTGCGCAGCCCTGGCTGTATGCGCTGGATATGGACCTGCGCCCGGATGCAGTCACCGTCTTGCTGGGCGCCACGCAAGCGGGCAAAACCAGTTTGATGCGCATCATGGCCGGCCTGGATGTGCCCAGCACCGGGCGCGTAGTGGTGGACGGTGTGGATGTCGTAGGCGTGCCGGTGCGTCAGCGCAATGTGTCCATGGTCTACCAGCAGTTCATCAATTACCCATCCATGACGGTGTTTGACAATATCGCCTCGCCGCTCCATTTGCGCGGCGACACCGGCGTGCGCGAGCGGGTGCATGCGCTGGCCGAAAAGCTGCATATTGAGATGTTTTTGGAGCGTTACCCGTCAGAGTTATCCGGCGGCCAGCAGCAGCGTGTGGCGCTGGCGCGGGCGCTGGCCAAAAGCGCACCTTTGATGTTGCTGGACGAGCCCCTGGTCAATTTGGACTACAAGCTGCGCGAGGAGTTGCGCGACGAGCTCAGCGCTTTGTTCGCGGCGGGCAATTCCACCGTGGTCTATGCCACCACCGAGCCGGGCGAGGCTTTGTTATTGGGCGGCTACACCGCCGTGATGGACGCCGGCGAATTGCTGCAATACGGCCCTACGGCGGAGGTGTTTCAACGGCCCCGCTCAATACGGGTGGCGACGGCTTTTAGCGACCCGCCCATGAATCTGTTTCCCGCGCGGGTGCAGGACCAGGCGCTGGTCTTGGCCGATGCCAGCAGGGTCCCACTGGCAAGTGCCTTGGCCGGCGGCCCGGTCACGGCCGGTCTGCGTGCCAGCGCACTGGGTGTACAGGCACGTGAGGGTGATGTTGCGGTGAAGGCGAGCGTGGCCCTGGCCGAAATTTCCGGCTCCGATACTTTTGTGCATCTGGATACTGCGCTGGGCGCCATGGTCGCGCAACTGGCCGGGGTGCATTACTTTGATCTGGGTGATGCCGTGCCGGTTTATTTCCGGCCGCAAGATGTGTATGTGTTTGACAGCGCCGGTATGCTGGCCCTGGCCCCAACGCGTGAAGGGGTGCATTGATATGGCCCGCATCGATCTGGACCTGGCCCATGCCTACCGCCCTAACCCGCAGCAGGACAGCGACTACGCCTTGCTGCCTTTGAAGATGTCCTTTGAAGACGGCGGGGCCTATGCCTTGCTCGGACCTTCGGGTTGTGGCAAAACCACCATGCTTAACCTTATGTCCGGCTTGCTGCAGCCATCGCAAGGCACGGTGCATTTTGATGGGCAGGATGTGACGCGCGCCACGCCGCAGCAGCGCAACATCGCGCAAGTGTTCCAGTTCCCGGTGATTTACGACACCATGACGGTAGCCGAAAACCTGGGTTTTCCGCTGCGCAACCGCAAAATGCCGCCTGAGCAAATCCGCAAACGTGTAGGCGAAATAGCCGAAATGCTGGACTTGAGCGGCCAGCTCAACCAGCGCGCATCAGGGTTGGCAGCCGATGCCAAACAAAAGATTTCGCTCGGCCGTGGTCTGGTGCGCTCGGATGTGTCCGCGGTGTTGTTCGACGAGCCTTTGACGGTCATCGACCCGCACCTGAAGTGGCAGTTGCGGCGCAAGCTCAAGCAGATTCACCGTGAACTCAAACTCACGCTAGTGTATGTAACGCATGACCAGGTAGAGGCCCTGACTTTTGCGCAACAAGTGGTGGTGATGACCCGCGGACGCGCGGTGCAGATGGGTACGGCGGCGCAGTTGTTTGAGCGACCTTCGCATACCTTTGTCGGCCACTTTATTGGCTCACCGGGCATGAATTTTTTGCCTGCGCAGATGGGGTCGCAGGGCTTGCAAGTGTGCGGTATGGTCTTAGCGCTCGGCGCCTTGCAAGGCGATTTGCCCCACGGCGATTTGAAGCTGGGCATACGGCCCGAATACGTGCGTTGCGCCGGTAGCAGTTTTGAAGGTGCACTGCCCATGCAAGTGCAGCAGGTACAGGATGTAGGCACCCACTTTATTGTGACGACCAGCCTGCAAGGGCAGGTATTCAAAGCGCGTTTAGCGATGATGGCCGAACCCTTTGCCGTGGGCAGCACCGTGTGGTGCCAGGTGCTCAATGACAAAAGCTGCTTTTACCGTAACGAGGAGATCGTGGCATGAGCGCGAGCAACAAGCCAGTGAACCAGAAGGCCTGGTTTCTCATTTTGCCGGTGCTGGTGTGCGTGGCCTTTTCCGCCATCTTGCCTTTGATGACGGTGGTGAACTATTCGGTGCAGGACATTATTTCGCCCGAGCGCCGGATTTTTGTCGGCACGGAGTGGTTTGTCGCCATCATGCGCGACGAAGAGTTGCATGGTGCTTTGCTTAGGCAAATCACTTTTTCATTGGCGGTGCTGCTGATTGAAATTCCGCTGGGCATTGCGTTGGCCTTGTCCATGCCGGCGCAAGGCTGGCGGGCCTCAGTGGTCTTGGTGGTGGTGTCGCTGTCGCTGCTGATACCGTGGAATGTGGTGGGCACGATTTGGCAGATCTTCGGACGTTCAGACATTGGCCTGATGGGAGCCGCCTTGCAGGGCCTGGGTATCGAATACAGCTACACCGGCAATGCCACGCACGCCTGGCTCACGGTCTTGCTCATGGATGTGTGGCACTGGACGCCGCTGGTGGCACTCTTGGGATACGCCGGCTTGCGCTCCATACCAGATGCCTATTACCAGGCCGCCAGCATTGACGGGGCGAGCAAGCTGGCAGTGTTTTGGTATGTGCAACTTCCCAAGATGCGGGGGGTGTTGATGATCGCCGTGCTGCTGCGCTTTATGGACAGCTTCATGATTTACACCGAACCCTTTGTGCTCACCGGCGGTGGTCCGGGCAATGCCACCACCTTCCTGTCGCAGTTCCTGACCCAAAAGGCGGTAGGCCAATTTGACCTAGGGCAGGCAGCCGCGTTCTCGCTGATTTACTTCCTGATTATTTTGCTCATGTGCTTTGTGTTGTTCAACTGGATGCAGCGTGTCGGCACCCAAGCCAAGGAGGCCGGTTATGCATGAGAAGCGGTTTCATAAGCGCTCTATCTTTCTGATCGCCTATATGGTGTTTGCCTTGTTGCCGGTGTATTGGATGGTCAATATGTCCTTCAAGACCAACACCGAAATTTTGGCGAGCTTTGCCTTGTTTCCCCAGCACTTCACCTGGGAAAACTACCACCTCATCCTGACCGACGTGTCCTGGTATTCGGGCTATATCAACAGCCTGATTTATGTGGCTATGAATACGGTCGTGTCGATCACCGTCGCTTTACCGGCGGCCTATGCGTTTTCGCGTTACAGCTTTTTGGGCGACAAGCATGTGTTCTTTTGGTTACTGACCAACCGCATGACGCCGCCTGCTGTTTTTCTGCTGCCCTTTTTCCAGTTGTACACCACGGTGGGTTTGATGGATACCCACCTGGCAGTGGCCATGGCACATCTCTTGTTCAACGTGCCATTGGCCGTCTGGATTTTGGAAGGTTTTATGAGTGGCATCCCGCGCGAGATTGACGAAACCGCGTATATCGACGGCTATTCATTCCCCCGGTTTTTTGTGCGCATTTTCCTGCCGCTGATTAAAGCCGGCGTGGGCGTTGCAGCCTTCTTTTGTTTCATGTTCAGCTGGGTGGAACTGCTGCTGGCCCGCACACTGACCAGTGTCAATGCCAAGCCGATTGTGGCCACTATGACGCGCACCGTGTCTGCGGCCGGTATGGATTGGGCCACCTTGGCCGCCGCCGGGGTGCTGACCATTGTTCCTGGCGCCATCGTCATCTGGTTTGTACGCAACTACATCGCCAAAGGCTTTGCGATGGGGCGGGTTTAGGGCGCGATGGATAAGGAGATGCGCAATGTTTGAGTGGATGGCGTGGACGACACCGGTTGCGGTATTTTTTGTTTGCATCGCCTTGATGCTGGGGGCTATGACGGTGTGGGAAATCAAATCACCCACGCTGATGCGCAAAGGCTTCCTGCCCATGGAAACCACGCGGGGCGACCGATTGTTTATTGGCCTGCTTTGCGCCGCTTATGTGAACCTGGCCTTTTTGGGGTTGAGCGGGCGTTTGGCACAGTTGCTGGATCTAGCGGAAGACCCGTCGGTCTGGTTTAGTTTTGTACTGTCCATGGCTGTGCTGGCCTTGGTCATGCGTAAAGGTTAATTTGAGTGTGAAGGATCGGTTCCCTATTCCCCTGGAGCCGAAGCTGCCTTTGATATTAGGGGGTTGTCATCAATCGAGGAGACATAGCATGAAGTTACGGTATTCAATGGTGTCTGTAGCAGTCGCCTGCCTGCTGGCTAACAGCGCGTGGGCAGATGAGGCAGCAGCAAAAAAATGGATCGATAGCGAATTCCAACCCTCTACGCTGAGCAAAGAAAAGCAGCTAGATGAAATGAAGTGGTTTATCGAAGCGGCCAAAAAGCTGCAAGCCAAGGGCGTGAAGGAAATTTCGGTGGTTTCGGAGACCATCACGACACACGAATATGAGTCCAAGACGCTGGCCAAAGCTTTTGAGGAAATCACCGGCATCAAGGTGAAGCACGACCTGATCCAAGAGGGCGACGTGGTTGAAAAGCTGCAGACCTCTATGCAATCGGGCAAGTCCATTTATGACGGCTGGATTAGCGATTCCGACCTGATCGGTACCCACTACCGCTACGGCAAAATTCTGAACCTGACGGACTACATGACCGGCGCGGGCAAGGACTACACCAACCCGGGCCTGGATATCAAAGATTTCATAGGCACCAGCTTCACCACTGCGCCAGACGGCAAACTCTACCAATTGCCAACGCAGCAATTTGCTAATTTGTACTGGTTCCGCGCTGATTTGTTCGACCGTAAAGACCTCAAAGAAAAGTTTAAAGCCAAGTATGGCTATGACCTGGGTGTGCCGCTTAATTGGAGCGCCTATGAAGACATCGCGGCCTTCTTTACCAATGATGTGAAGAACATCGACGGCAAGCCAATTTACGGGCACATGGACTACGGCAAAAAGGATCCTTCGCTGGGCTGGCGTTTCACGGACGCATGGCTGTCGATGGCCGGCACCGCTGACATAGGCATACCCAACGGTCTGCCGGTCGATGAGTGGGGCATCCGCGTAGCCGATGACAAGTGCACGCCCGTAGGCGCTTCGGTCTCCCGCGGTGGTGCGACCAACTCACCCGCCGCAGTCTATGCTTTGACCAAGTACATCGATTGGATGAAAAAATACTCACCTAAGGAAGCCATTGGCATGACTTTCGGTGAGGCCGGTCCGGTGCCTGCCCAAGGCCAGATCGCGCAGCAAATCTTCTGGTACACCGCGTTTACGGCTGACATGATCAAACCTGGTCTGCCGGTGGTCAATGCTGACGGCACACCGAAATGGCGCATGGCTCCCGGACCGAATGGCCCGTACTGGAAACAAGGCATGCAAAACGGCTACCAGGACGTGGGTTCATGGACTTTCTTCAAAGACCACAATCCGGACAAAGTCGCAGCGGCCTGGCTCTATGCGCAGTTCGTGACCGCTAAAACCACGTCGCTGAAGAAAACCGTGGTGGGCCTGACTCCGATCCGCGAGAGCGACATTCAGTCCAAAACGATGACGGACATGGCGCCCAAGCTCGGTGGCCTGGTGGAGTTCTACCGCAGCCCAGCCCGCGTGGCCTGGACACCTACCGGTACCAATGTGCCTGACTATCCCAAATTAGCCCAACTCTGGTGGAAAAACGTGGCGGTCGCTGTGACCGGTGAAAAGACGCCACAAGCAGCCATGGACAATTTGGCCTAGGAAATGGACCAGGTGATGGGCCGTTTGGAGCGCGCCGGTATGGCCAAGTGCGCACCTAAGCTCAATGCCAAGATGGATCCCTCCAAATGGTTGAGCGACAAGGGCGCGCCATGGAAGAAGCTAGCGAATGAGAAGCCAAAAGGCGAGACCATTGCCTACGACACGCTGCTCAATGCGTGGAAAGCCGGCAAGGTTCGCTAAGCCGCTACGGGCCTAAGGCCCGTGCTTTTGGTGGCCGTTCTGCATAGTGCCGGGCGGCCACTTCCCCGAATTTTTTGGACGTGCACTGAGCCGGTGGGGGATGGCACGTCCCTACGTTTTGATATATGTCTAACCAGCACACTGCATCGCCTGCGCCGCGCGCTGAGATTCTTGCCCGCCTGGGTGAGGATGCGGTGTACGACGTGGCCGTGGTTGGCGGTGGATCGACCGGCTTGGGCATTGCGCTGGATGCTGCGATGCGCGGCCTTAAGGTGGTGCTGGTGGAGTCGCATGATTTTGCCAAGGGCACTTCCTCGCGCTCTACTAAGCTCGTCCATGGCGGTGTCCGCTATCTGGGGCAGGGCAATGTTTCACTGGTACGTGAAGCCTTGCATGAACGGCGTACGCTGCTGCACAGTGCGCCCCATATCGCGCAGCCCCTCGCTTTTATCGTTCCCGCCTACCGTTGGTGGGAAAAGCCGTTTTACGGGGTGGGCCTGAAGCTTTACGACCAGTTGGCTGGCGATGCCGGGCTGGGTAAGACCGAACTTTTAGGTAACCAGGCGACCTTGGCGCTGATTCCGGCGGCCCGCACCCAGGGGCTGCGGGGTGGGGTGCTTTATTGGGACGGCCAGTTCAACGACGCGCGCCTGGCCATCGCCATTGCCCGTACGGCGGCACAACACGGTGCATTGCTGGTTAACTACTGCCGGGTCGACGCCTTGCTGTATGCGG
>JBBAPY010000057.1:0-14629 GCA_040400635.1 Rhodoferax sp. | reverse complement strand
CAATGGCGCGAGTGCTGCACCAAGCGTGTTGACACCCATTGCAATGCCCAAGGGCATGCGCACTTGCTGTGCCTGACGACACAGCAGGGTGAACAGCGCGCCCATGGCCATAGCTGGCAACAGCATAGCCGCCATGCCGGCTGCCCACTCCCCTGCCAGCGCCGCGCCTGCACCCGGCCCCAACCAGCGTGTCGGCAGCGCGTAGCTCCGATCTGCCCACCACAGGCTGAGTCCACCCAAAAACACAGCCCCCATCAGCACGCCAAGCGCTTGGTCTATCCGCTCTACGGTGACTTCCATCAACGGGCTAGAACGCCGCAAGAGCGCAGCACCGAGTGCAGTACCCAGCAGAAATACGGCCAGCAGCATGGCATAGGTGTATACGGTGTTTTCTGTGACTTGGCTCAGAACCCGTACAGCGAGGACTTCATAGCCAATACCCAGGAACCCGGTGATAAAAAGGCGCAATCCGACGCCACGCACGTCCGCCAGCGGCGCCAAGACTTCCGGGGTGATGACCGCTTTTCCCGCGGTTCCGGTGAAGACGGGTGCCCCATGACGGCCCCAGGCGCGCCAAGCCAATGAGGCACATATCGCGTTCACTCCGGCGAAGACCAAGCTTGTATTGAGCAGTCCCAGCTTAGGGACAAAAAAGAACACCGCGAACAACAGTCCCGCCATGGCACCTAGCGTGTTGGCCGCGTAAAGCCAAGCCAGGGGCTGGTCGTCGCCTCGCCTAAGCAGGCGTTCCATGGCGGGCAAAGTCGCACCCATGGCAAGCGTAGCAGGCAGCAAGACCAGCAGAGGGACGAAAAAAGCCAGCGCCCAATGCCAGCTTGCCGATGGTTCTGCGCCGATCCATCGGGACACCTGTGGAAGGGCAAAAGGCGATGCGAAAGCCACCAGCAATGCCCACACCGAAATCAAAGCTTCCAGACCGGCATACCAGCGAGCGGGGTGCGCACTGCGTTCTAGGCGATGGGCCAGCAACAACGAGCCTACGGAAATACCACCAAAAAATGCCGCCATCACCGACAGCACGGCAATGATCTCGTGGCCCAGTGCCAGACCGAACTGCGCGGTCCAGACCATTTGCCACACCAGTGCGGCCGCGCCGGAGGCAAACATGAGCAGGACGGCTAATCCCCAACGCTCTAGCGTCATTGCCGGCACCAAAGGCGCCTGGGGCGTGATAGAACTAGAAGCTACAAACACACGCACTTTCAAAAACAGAAACCCGACCACTGGCCGGGTTGGGATAAAGGTCCGGGGCACGCCCCGGACTTTTCCGCAATTACTTCACACCCGCGACCTTGACCGAATTAGTCACTTCGATATAGATCGGATTACTGTAGAACCACAGGTCTGCCCAGCCGGCCACGTCAAAGCTGGAGTACTTGACACCATTGATAGTGCGCATGTGTGCCGGGCAGGCTGCGTCTTCGCACTTCACTTTGCCGGCGATGGTCGCGGTTGCGCCATCATCTTGGGGAATCAGATCGTAGTCATTCAACGGGTTGCCATTCGCATCGGTTTCAAACGGTGTGGCAGCCGGCAGGTTGGTACCTCGCAAGCGGACGTACTGGGACAGCTTCACGGCCGCAATGCGGTAGCTCATCACCCGCACGCCGTCAGCCGCAGCCGTCCAGTTGGTGCGGCTAAACACCTTCTTGATGCCCGCAGACGAATTGCTTGCAGCGGCGGAGCCTTCGAGGCCTGCATATTTTGCAGTGTCTGTGGGGCTCACGTAGCCAGTCACATTACCGCCGATCACGTCAATATGATCGAGTACCGGCGCATTGAGCGGCTGGGTGATATTGTTCTGCTTGAGTGAAGGATTGGGGAAGCTATATGGCGAGTTGTTGGTGCCCTCTGGATCACGCACAGCGATGGCCACCACCACATCTGCGCCGGGCGCCACCACCAATTTTTCACCCATGGTGGCGCAACCGTCGATGCGCACTTCTGCATTTTTCGCTACTGCGTTGGAAGCGGCTTTTTCAAGTAGCGACTTGAAAGCTGCGGCCGGGATGGCCGGGTTGGCAGCGCAAGCAACGAAGGCCAGCCGGTCAATCAAGTCACCCGAGCCCGTGAAGCTGTTGCCCGAACGCAGACCGTCAATAATGCCCTCAGCCGCCAAATTATTGGTGCCTTTGCGGACCATGACGTAGTCTTTTTGGTATTCGCCAGGATAAAAGTCCTGGGTGCTTTCACGCTGGTCTGGACCAAATTGACCACGGTTATGGTAGTCAGAGCTCGCAAAGAACCACCAGTTGCGCCCCTCACCTAGCAAAGCATCCCAGACACCACCGATTTTTGCCGCGTAGATTCCGGTGCCGCCGAAGGTGCCTACACCCACCGAGTCAATACCAGGACCGCCGAAGCCCGCCCGGTATTCACCACGCGTTGCAGAAGCCTGGTGACCGGGCATGGATTCGAAGCCGAATGCAATATTTGGCGCGGTATTGTTGAAATTGCGTAGATGCTCGATGTTGTAGCCACGGTTGCCGACAGGGTCGTACTTACCCGCGCGCTCAAGGTGAGCCGGGATGTAATAACTGGTGGTAGGCGCTTTTTCCTTCATCCACAAGATGCCTTCCAGGGACTTCAAATGGCCACGGTCCGGAGCGTTGAACCCTGCTTCCGCACCGTTGGTACCCCTGATCTTGCGGGCAGTTGCATCTACCAAGGCGTTGGCGTTGGCGCTGGCAGTAACCGAACAGTCCCACTGGTTTTCAGCGCCGCGGCTGGTATCGCTGTCGCTACGATCAAAGCAGTACTCATACTGCGCCTGCAACGTGGCATTGCCCATCACGCCCGACTGAGGCCAGGGCTTTTGACCTTGCAGAACTGTTGTCGAGACGTGCTCATGACCTGGCGCGTTTTGCTCAACACCCATCCAGATTGGTTTTTGACGGGCCCGGCTTTCGTCTTCAGTCACCTTGTACTGAAATTCCTTAATTTCCTGCCAGCGCCACATGGCCTTGGGCGTTGCAGTGCCATCACCCTTGATGTCGACACGGCCACCCGGCAGCGTGGACTCCCAGGATTGTTGAGGTCCTTTGAGTGTGCTGGCAGGTTGGCCGCCGCTCGGGAAGGTAGCAGGCGGATAAGGGCCCGTTGCGCTGTTGGTCAAACCCAGAGCCGGAGCAACAGGCTCAAACGGGTCTTCAGACAAGGTGCAGTTGCGGGCGCTGCTGCCGCCGTGGTCAGCTTGAACAAACCAATCCAGACCGAAGGTTTTGACTGACTTGTCGATCAGCTTTTTCATCGATAGTGAACCATCCGAACAGGTGGAGTGGTTATGAAAGTCGCCAGTGACATAAGTACCAGCTGCCTTGGTTTTGGCCTTATCAGCCGCCGCTGCGGTTTGCACGGTACCGACAGCAATAAGACTGACTAAAGCTGACACGGCGAGCGCAGTATGGCGAAGATTGAATGGTTTGCTCATTGGAAATGCCTTTAGGTTTTGGGGGCTGCAGATCAGATGGACGGGGTTGAAGACTGGTCACCGTAAAAATACACCACGCCAGAGACAAGGATCACCTTGGTACTAAAGTCGACAGAAGTGGTATCGGCATCAGAATTGACGAGGGTGGCGTTGAGGGTGCAGACGTTATTGGCATCACAGAAGGTGATCACAGGGTTGGTGACTTGTGCCAAGGGGAACAGCGACAGTTCCGGGGTAGTGCCCAGGGCCACAGAATTGGCCTTAAACACATCGAGCACGCTGGTCTTGTTGAAAGCCATGTCCAAATATTTGGCATCAAAAAGGTCAGCAACAGCCGTGGACGTCAAGCCACTGCCAGTCACCAGCGCTGCGTAAGCCGCGTTGACCTTGGTGGCGAATGAGGCAACAGCCGTCTCGGTGCCGTTGCCGCTTCCGTAATTGCTACTGCCACCGCCACAGGCGCTTAGTGTCATATAGGCACTGACAACGATGGTTGATAAGGTAATTCGAGAAAAATTCATGGGATGATGCTCCGTAGGTAATGGATGGCACTCGGATGAGTTAGTTTTTGGAATCCGATTGCCGCGCACTTTAAGATTCAAATGCGACATCTTTATGACGTTCGTCCTCGGGCTAGTGATAGCCAATGTCAGATTTATGGCAGCCCGTTCAAACGCTTCAAGTTCCGCCGCAGAAATCGATGCATCAAGCTCATCCCAATGAGCACTAAAAAGTCACCCCCACCCCCCCACAAACCACCACCAACACTGTCCGCGCATCCCCCACCGCCTCCGGTGTTTCATACAAGGCGGCAAGTGCCGCGCCGCAAGCTGGTTCGACCAACATGCGGTGGTCGTGGGCGAAGCGTTGGCAAGCGCTTAAGGCTTGGGCGTCGCTAACCAATGCGCTGCGTACCGTGTGGCTCAGCGCGCTCCGCACCACGGCGTCACACACCCGGGCCGAGGCGAGTGAGTTAGCAATGGTTTTCATGGCGGGTAAGGTGACTGGGCGGCCTGCTTGCAGGGCGGCGCCAAAGGATGCGGCGCCTTCGGTTTCTACGGCCAGCACGGCGGTGTCTTGCCAACCATTGCGGTCCAGCCCTGTGAACATGCCTTGCAGCAGGCCGCCGCCACCCACCGAGCACACCAGCAGGTCCGGGCGCAGGCCGGCTTGGGCCACTTCGTCAATTAGCGAGGCGTGGCCTTCCCACAGCAGCGGGTCGTCAAACGGATGGATGAGCGGTGTGCTGGCGTTGGCCAGCGTTTGCGCGTAGCTATGCGCCTGGTCCCATACGGCGCCGTGCACGATGACGCTGGCCTCTTCCATGCGTATCAGTTCTTTGGCGCGCTCGGTGGCCGTCTCTGGCACCACCACGGTGACGGGCACGCCCAGTTTGCGGCCAGCATAGGCCACGGCCAAACCGGCATTGCCACCGGAGGAGGACACAAAGCCCGTCGCGCCCTGGCGCATATGCCATTGGCAGGCATGTCCGATACCGCGTAGTTTGAAAGAGCCGCTGGGTTGGGTGTTTTCCAGCTTCAGCCACACCGGGCGTCCGAGCAAGGCGCTCAAGGCGCGTGACTCTATCAAAGGGGTTGGGATATGCAATGCGGACATAGTGACAGCTTGTTGTGCGATGGTGAAAATGCGCCAGATTAGCGCAGCGGGCGCAGCAAATCAGACAGACCGTTGTGGTCGATTTCAAGCATAAGTTGCAGTAAGCGCCCCAGCTCGCCTTGGGGAAAACCTTCGCGGGCAAACCAGGCCAGGTAGTTGCCCGGCAAGTCAGCCAGCAAGCGGCCTTTGTACTTGCCGTAGGGCATGGGCATGGACACCAGTTTTTGCAGGTCTTCGGGCTTCATGGTGTGTGGCTCTGCGCCAGCCATTGCAGCGCGGCGGTATGAAAAGCTTCGGCCTGGTCCAGCATCAGCCAGTGCCCGCAAGGCAAAGCCAGCACCGTGCTACCCGGCGCTTGCGCCACCTTGTCCAGCCAAACCTGCGAATGAAACATAAAGGGTTTGCGCTTGCCGTAAACGTACAGCACCGGCATAGGCAAATGCACTTGCGCTGCTGGCGCAAAGCCACCGGCGCTGCCAAACCAGCGCATGGCATAGGGGTAGTTCATGCGATGGCTGATGCGCGCAGCCGGGGCCGGTGCACGCAGCGCCCGCGCCATGACGCGGGTCATACTGGTGCCCACAGTGCCGCCGATTTTCCAGGCCAGCGCCAACCAGACCTGGTAAGCCGCAACCGCCATCTTTTCGCGCAAGCCCCATTGGCGGCGCAGCGCGGGCGAATTGTGGTCTCCAATGTCTAGCGCAATCACGCGGGCTACGCGCTGCGGGTGGCGCATGGCAAATTCATAGCCGAATGCGCAGCCCCAGTCGTGCAGCAACAAAGTGATGGCTTTTCCAGGGCTGAGCTGATCGGCCACTTGCAGCAGCAAATCGCACATAGCGTCTAGAGACACCGCTTGCGGGCCACTTTCAAAGCCAGGCAGGGTCAGGCGGGCGCAGCGGTACTGGGCTTTTAGCGCATCTACCGTGCCGTCCCAAAGCGCCAGGGTGTCGGGCCAGCCGTGCAGCATGAGGATGAGTTCCTCGCCGCTGCCCGCCACTTCGACGGCGCTTTCCTGGAGGTGGATGGTCATGTGGCGTCCCTGCAGTAATGGTGCTTGTGCCCACAGCATAAGGCCTGGGCAGGGACCAGACCACGCGCCATCAGTTCAGCCGGGTGATGCGCCCCAAGATAGGTAATTGGATCACGCCTTTGGCGCGGAAGTACAGCTTGAGTACTACCGAGTCCAACTCGCCGGCTTGGACATTTTTGCCTTGCTTAAAGACGCTAAAACCATCGCCGCCCTCCGCCAAAAAGCTATTGGTGGCGACGCGGTACACCGCATCCGCGCGGATGGGCTCGCCCTGCAGCATGGCCGAGCCGGGCAGCACGCGCTGGCCCTGGGAGCGGGCGGCGTCCCAGCTATAGCTAAACCCATTGGAAACGTGCAAAACCAGGCCGCGTTGAGCGCGGCCTTGCCATTGTTGCTCCAGCAACTGCAGCAATTGCGCGCCAGTCAGGTCCATGCTGACCAGCGCATTGTTAAAGGGCATGACGCTAAACAACTGACCATAGCTGACGGACAAGGTGCTGTTCAGGTCGGCACGCACACCGCCGGGGTTGGTAAACGCAATTTGCGCCGGTGCTGCGCCGTCCACCGTGCGCGCGGCGCCAGCTAAAAAAGCGTCGCTGATCAACGCACCCAGTGTGCTTTCACCACCGGGCGTAAGTTGTCTGTCCAGAGGCCCGGCAATGCGGCCTATGGGCAGGTCGGCAATCGTTGCAGTCAGATCACCAAAGCGGCGCACGATGGCTGCTATTTGCGGGTCCGGTGCCAAAGCGCTATAGCCTGCGGGTAATGGCGGACTGGTGCCTACGGCCACTTTGAGGGGCTGGTCGTTCACTACCACCAGGTTGTTAGCGTCTTTGGATAGCACAGCACCGCTGGCGCGATCCACCTTCAGGTCGATGCGCGTGAGCAAGCGGCCGTAAAAGCCGGACTGGGTAATCAAGCGCCCGTCAGGACGGGTACAGACGTATTCTTGATGCGTATGGCCGCTGATCACCACTTGCACCGCCGGGTCCAAGCGGTCTGCGATGTCCAGAATTTCGCCGTTAAAGCCGGGGCAGCTTTTGTCTAAGGCCGTGCGTGCCGTGGTTTGGCCGCCTTGGTGGATGAGAACGACAAAGACACTGACGCCTTGCGCTTTGAGTTCGGGCACCAGCGCATTGATGGTGCGCACCTCGTCCCGGAACTCTAGGCCCGCGATCCCTGAAGGGATCACCATGGCCGGCGTGCCACGCAGCGTCAGTCCGATAAAACCAATGCGAATGCCCTCGATGTCGCGGATGGCATAGGCCGGCAACACTGATTTGCCGCTCGCCTTGACGATGACATTGGCAGCCAGGTATTGGTAGCGCGCACCCTCAAAGCGGCCT
This sequence comes from Rhodoferax sp., assembly GCA_040400635.1. Lineage (GTDB taxonomy): Bacteria > Pseudomonadota > Gammaproteobacteria > Burkholderiales > Burkholderiaceae_C > Allorhodoferax. The sequence continues at coordinate 7,182 of JBBAPY010000057.1, read as the reverse complement.
TGGTTCATGCAAGTGTCCCCGCCGACCACGCCACTGCTACCGTCCGCACTGCGCGGGTAGCAGCCGCCGTTTTGCAAGCGCATCAATTCAGTAGCGCCCTTGTCAAACTCGTGGTTGCCGACGCTGCTGATATCCAGACCAATTTGGTTCAGCACTTCCACCGTGGGCTCGTCGTGGAACAAGCCCGACACCAAAGGCGTGGCGCCCAACAGGTCGCCCGCACCCACCACCAAGGTGTTGCCCGGGTTGATTGCTTTTTGCTGGCGCACCAGGGTGGACAAATAGGCTGCGCCACCGGCGGATACCCGCACGCCTGCCGGGTCCGACGCGTCAGGCACCGACACTGAAATGCCAGGCGGCGCGATATTGCCGTGAAAGTCGTTGATGGCCAGCAAGGAGATGTGCACTTGCTTGCTGGGTTCTGGCGCAGTTGCGCAAAACGCCGGATGGCCCAGCCACAGCAGCGCCCACAAAAAAAGCATGCGCAGTGGTGTAAAGCCCGAACGGGAAAACATGATTAAAAATCCCTTAAACAAAAACCGCAGGGTGCATCATATGCAGCCCTGCGGAATTTTGACTTTCTTACTAAGCGCCGCTTGCTTAGCAAGCGCATATTCGACTTTTACCCGAAACTTAGAACTCGTACTTCAAAGTCGCCTGCACCGCCCATTGGGACTCCAGCGCGATTTGTTTGATGGTCATATCTTCCATCACTCCCATCGCATAAATGTACTTGCCTGTTGCAGAATCAATACCCGCAAAATTCACAAAACCGCGACGATTGCCCCCGGCTGACTGGAAGCCCGCCTCATTGGTACGACCCCAATCTTTGTTGAGCAGGTTACCTACGTTGAAGATGTCCAGGATAAAGGTGGACTTGTGTTTAGGGCTAAAGCCATCCAACTCTTGGCTCAGGCGCAGGTCAAAGCTGTGCACCGTGTCGCTGAAGGCGCTGTTGCGACTCGCTACGCCACCCTTGGCATCGCTAAGCGCTGGGTTGGCATTCACGATAGCCCAAAAACTGTCTTCAGCTGCCTGTTTTGCCGCAGGGGTCGCACCGTAGAAAATCACCTCGCCCGAACCTGGTGCTTTGGGGATGTACATCAGGTCATTGCCGCCAACACCATCACCGTTCATATCATTCTTGTATACCCAGCTATAGGGCTTACCGATACGGCCTTCGTAAAACAGACCAATCGTAGTTTTGCGGTTGCCAAAGAAGGCTTTAGACCAGTTGATGGCACCGGTCATGCGCTCTTTGACCAGGTATGCAGAGTTGGCTTCCACTTCTTCATTAGGATTGAAAGTGGAGCGCGAATTGAAGTTCGAGTTAGCGACCGAGGAAGACAGGGGCGAGGCATCGGTAGCCGATTGACGGCTGTAGGCCACTTGCCAGCCAAAGCCGTCTTCGGCCGGCTTGGTCAGCGACAGCGTGAACGTGTTGCCGCCGCCTAGGTCGGTTTGGGTCGCTTGCGTAACGTTAGCGAAAAGTGGATTGCTCAAGGCCTTGGCACGTGCACCCCAATCCCCGCTACAACCCGTCGCGCTGGTATTCAAGCTTCCAGTGCTGGCGTTCCAGCAAGCAGGGTCCAGTCCCTTAGGGGTATAAAACAATTCCCGTCCGTCAGGGCCTTTGGCCGTCGGTGCGCCAAGGTTCAACTGCTTGTAGTAAACCGCAGCCTTGGTTTTAGTTGCCATCACCTCAGCGCCAGCCACCAGCCCCCCAAATGGGAGCTGCGTTTCATAAGCCAAGTTCATTTTCCATACAGCAGGCTGCGTCAACTTAGGATCCAGGAAGTCCACGTTTGCAGCTGGTTGGTTGCTTGAAATATTGGTTGGCTGGTTGGCGGGATCAGCGCTAAAGATACCCGTCAAGGCGCCGCATGAGGAAAACACCGAGGTTCCGCAACCGTAAGTGCGGGTAGCCAAACCGGTGTTGGAATAGGGGTTTGCGAGCCAAACGGAAGCGGCCGCGCCTTGGAACAAGCCAAAACCGCCACGTATCTGTGATTTTTCCTTGGCCGCTGCGTCCACGGCATAGTTAAAGCCAAAGCGGGGTTCAAACAGGGTCTGACCATCTGGCGTCACGGTATTGTCCATACCGAATCCGCCGCTGTTGCGCACCCCGGTTGTTGCCCCGGATGCGATCGAGCCTGCCACCGTTGCGGCACCGGCCGCTGCATTGCCCTTGGGCTTGTCGGGCAAACCAGTAGCATCAACCCGTGCGCCGGCAATTAGCGTGAGTTGATCATTTACCGTCCAGGTATCTTGCAGGAACAAGCCGCTATTGATAGTGCGCAAATTCGCAGCACCTTCTGTCAGCGTGGTGCCAGGAGTTGCCGCCTGCACCGAATAGGAGCTCGGGCGCCCACGTGCAAAGTTCTCTAATATGGCGGCAACCGCGGTTGGCTCAGGTGTTGTTGCGTTACAAGTTACGGCGCCAGTAATCGTCGCATAGGTAAAAGTGCCGCTGCTGTTGACGCAGCCAAAGGTATAAGAGCCGTTAACACCTTGGAAAAATCCATTGAAAGTCTTGGTGGCTGAGTAGTCTGCGCCAAACTTCACATCGTGGTCGCCATTCGTCCAGTTCGCGCCCAAGTACAAGTCTTGGGTTTTCTGGCTCAGCGTATTGAACTGGCGGCTAAAGTCCGTACCCGTATTGAGATAACGGGTGGCGGTCGAGGCGCCTGTTGGCGCATCAGCAGGCGCTAGGCCCACGAAAGAAAAGCTCACCGAAGGTGTATTGGAATTGTTTTGCGGGTTACTGTCATAGTTACGCTGTGAGGCCTTGAATTCCGTAGAAAACGTAGGCGTCCAATCTGCAAACCATTGGGCAACGACAGAATCCAAATCTTTCTTTTGTTTGTACCAGGAAGAATCGAGCGTCAGGTTGGTGGAGTTAATCGAGCCGGTCAAGGTTTCGCTTTGGCGGGTGCTAGCAAGGCGAACATTGGCGCGGTGCTGGGAGTTGATATTCCAGTCTAGCTTGACCAGCAAGTCTTGCACATCTACCGGCGCCGTGGTGCCTACGCTGCCGATGTTGTAGCCTTTCAATTTCGCAGCGGCCGCAATTTGGTCTATTTCGGACTGGGAAATTGATACCGTCTGGGGGAAACTGCCACCAATTTGTCCATACTCTGGTTGGGCACGCGTGCTGGTGAACTGCTCATAGCTGGTAAAAAAGAAGAGCTTGTCCTCTATGATGGGACCGCCCAAGGTGAAACCTTTGGTGTCTTCACTGAACGTGGGGTAGCGACTCGAACCGGTCGTTGGGCTAAAGCGGTCGCCTACCAACTTGTCATTGCGGTACACATAGTAAACACTGCCTTTGAGATCATTGGTGCCAGACTTACTCACCGCGTTGATGTTGGCACCGGTGTAGTCTTTTTGCGTCACATCGTAGTTCGACAGATTGACCTGCACTGCCTGAATCGCATCGATAGAAATCGGCTGTTTGATGGTGGGCAAGCCGTTTGCCTCCAAGCCAAAGGTGTCGTTGATCTTGACGCCGTCGACGGTGACGGTGTTGTAACGGGTGTTTTGACCGCCGGCCGAAATTTCGCCACGCTCTTTATCGGTTTGCGCAAAACGGGCATCCAATCGGGCGTAGTCCTGCAAGCTACGCTTAATGGAGGGGAATGCGTCGAGCTCCTGGCGGTTAAAGCGGCTACCCGAGCCCATGGCCATGTTGTCGAAGGTTGCGGCCGATTTGCCGCTCACGGTGACCGCAGCCAGACTAGCCTGCGCAGTGGCAAGGCGCAGGTCGATGGTGGAGGTTTGCGCCAATAACAAGTAAACGTCTTCGCGCTTCTCTGTCTTTCCGTCCTTGGAAACACTCACGGTATAGGGTACGCCTACGCGCAAGCCACGCAGCACGTAGCGCCCTTGCTCGTCCGTCATTACGGAACTGGTCGATCCGGACTCTGGGTGGGTCGCCTCCACCTTGGCGCCCGCGATGGCTTGGCCCTCTGCGCCGGTGATGCGTCCACTAATCGTTGAACTAGTGTTCTGGGCGGTCGCAGGCGCTACGGCCATCGTGGCCGCAAGACCTAAAAAAGCTAGCAGCTTGGTATCGTTTGAAAACATGAAAACTCCATTGACTGATCAGGGATCGACCAAATTCAACTAATTTAGCGTCTAAATGTTGCATTTATGTGAAATTTATTTGATTTCCTGCGGGAGTACGCCAAATAGCGTAAGTCGTTTTGCCAACAAGCTGGCGTCTTCGTTTCATCAATTCGTCATACGTGTTGCAGATACTTCGGCGCGGCAGGCCCGTGGCATGCGTGCACATTGCGCCTTCGATCACTTACTTTTATGGGGACTGGATGCACTACCGCGCAGTATTCATCTCGGACTTGCATCTGGGAACGCCAGGCTGTCAGGCAGAGGCACTGATTGAATTTCTCAAATCCCACACCAGCAATCATCTGTATCTCATCGGAGACATCATTGATGGCTGGCAACTCAAGCGCAAATGGTATTGGCCGCAGGCCCACAACGACGTGGTGCAAAAGCTGCTGCGCAAAGCGCGCAAAGGCTGCCATGTGGTGTTTATCCCGGGCAACCATGACGAATTTGCGCGCGGCTTTATAGACCACCACTTTGGTGGCGTAGAGGTCTGCCATGAGTCTGTCCACACCCTGGCGGATGGCCGCAAGCTCTGGCTCATCCATGGGGACTATTTTGATGCGGTCGTGAAGTACGCCAAATGGTTGGCCTATCTGGGCGATAACCTGTACGAATTGGCCTTGCGCCTGAACCGCCACCTGAATAATGTGCGTCGGCGCATGAAGCTACCTTATTGGTCGCTATCGGCTTACCTGAAAAACAAGGTGAAAAAAGCGGTGAATTTTGTCGCCGACTTTGAAAATGCCGTCGCCCACGAGGCGCGCAAGCGCGGCTATGACGGCGTCGTTTGCGGCCATATTCACCGCGCCGAGATCCGCATGATCGACGGCATCTTGTATTGCAATGATGGCGACTGGGTGGAGAGCCGCTCGGCGCTGGTAGAGCACATGGACGGCACCTTGGAACTGATTTACTGGGACCAGCAGCTCGACTTTGTGCCGCCCGTGTCGCCGGCCAAGCCCAGAAGCCAGACGAACACGCCGCCCCTGGAGGCGCTGCCTGTTCCCAGCGCAGCCCGCACAGCCCTGTGAATTAGGGTAGGCGCAGCAAGGCCTGCCCCATACGCACCGGTGTGCCGTCACCGATACCCGGCGCCAGGGTAAAACCTTTGGGCGCAAACACGATGATGGTCGAACCATGCTGAAACCAGCCCATCTCCTCGCCCTTGCGGTAGTGCGCGTCGCAGGCCAAGTCCACCGGCCCCTGGTAGCGGGTATGTAATACGGTATCGATAGCATGTAGCCGGATGCTGGCCACCAATATCGCAGCGACTGGCACAAGGGCTATGGGGTATTTTTGCTCGCCTACTTCCACACGCAATAAGGCGCGTTCGTTTTTGCAAAATAATCTTTCTACGCGCTTGAGCGCAATCGGGTTGACGTTCCAGGTGTCACCCGAGAAATAGTGCACCCGGTGCATGTGCAAGTCGTAAGGCGCGTGAAAGCGGTGGTACATGGCTGACGTGATGCGTATGGTCAAAAAAACGCCGTCGGCCCAGGGCGTGTCCCGCCCCTCCTTGCCCAGCAAATCTTCCAAAGAATAAGGAAAGCCCTTGGCCTGAAACACCTGACCGTCCACCACCTGACCGCAGGCGCCGACGATGCCGTCGCAAGGGCTGACCATCGTCTGCGGGTCCGGGTCCACCGGACGGGCGCCGTCTTTCAGCTCGCGAATAAAGCATGCATGCAGGCTTTCAAAGCGTTGTTGGCGCGACTCGCTCAGGTCCAAGCCAGAAAACCAGCGCCACACCGTGATGGACATGCGCGCCAGGAGGGGGCTTTTGATTTGGCTGAACCAGCCCACAAAGTGCGTGGCGGTCAAGCGCGGAATACGGTTGGTCAAAAGGAAGTTGAGGTCTTCCTGGGCAAAGATTTTTTGGATGCGTTCTGAAATAGTCATCATTCTTTAACCGTGAGGTCATACAAATGGGGTTTTAAGGAAAGTGAAGTCCTATGCAAACTTCTAGTGAAATGGTTCAATGGCTGACATGGGCCGCCGGCGCCGGCGCGGCCTTGGTAGTGGCGGGGCGGGCTAAGCAGCGCTTGGAGCTGTCCCTGGCCAAGCACCCTTCCTTGGGCGGCCATTTGCGCATGGCCAAACGCATGGCGCATTGGATTCCGGCGTATAGCTATGACGAAGCTGCCTGGTTTACCGCCGATGGTGCGCCGCCGCCAGTCGCCGCGCAGCGCAAAACCGCCCTGGCGCGCCTGGGTACGCAGTTGCGTGAAAGCAGCCCACTGACAATTGCCCATACCGATGCCACCCGATCCATGGTGTCGGACATGCAGCTGATCAGCCAGATCCGGGTGCCTTACCAGTTCCGCGAGGTGCTGTACCGTTACGTTAAAACTGGCAATTTCTGGCAGTCCAGCGAAGGCGTGTGGCTGACGGATATGGACGGCAAGCGCCATATCGATGTGACCGGCTCCTATGGCGTGAACCTGTTTGGCCTGGACTTTTACAAAGACTGCATCCGCAAGGGTTCGGCCATGGCCGAAACCCTGGGGCCGACTCTGGGCGCCTACCACCCGGTGGTGCGCGATAACGTGGAGCGCTTGTGCCGCATTTCGGGCCAGCAGGAAGTCTCGTTCCATATGTCGGGCACCGAGGCGGTGATGCAAGCGGTGCGCATGGCGCGCTACCACAGCGGCAAGCGCAAAATCGTGCGCTTCACCGGGTCCTACCATGGCTGGTGGGACGATGTGCAGCCCGGCCCGGGTAACCCCATGCCGCCCTCTGGCGACACGCTGACACTTAATGAGATGCATGCCAATACGCTGCGCGTTTTGCGCAACCGCAATGACATTGCCTGCGTGCTGATCAACCCCTTGCAGGCGCTGCACCCCAACCGCGCTGCACCCACCGATGCCACCTTGATCGACGGCGGGCGCAACATAGGCTATGACAAAGAGGCTTACCGCCAATGGCTGCATACCCTGCGCGAGGTATGTACCGAAAAAGGCATTGCGCTGATTTTGGATGAGGTGTTTTTGGGCTTTCGCCTGGCCTATGGCGGCGCCCAGGAATATTTTGGTGTGCGCGCCGATATGG
>JBBAPY010000056.1:0-14678 GCA_040400635.1 Rhodoferax sp. | reverse complement strand
TGGAAATTACTGCACGTTCAACCAGGCCATGGCGCCTGGACAGCGATTTTTGATTGCCCCAAAGGCTCCTCATTTGCACCCCATATCCATGCCGGACCGGGCGAGTATTTTCTGACTAAAGGGCGTATGGACGTGCGTGGTGGGAAAGACCATGGGGGTGAGACTGCGGTTGCTCCGGGCTATGGTTTTGAGTGTTCTGGTGCGCGCCATGACCAAACCTACTTTCCAGTGGATAGTGAGTTTTACATGACCTTTTTGGGACCTCTAGTTTTCATCCAGCCCGATGGCACGCCCATCGCCGTCGTCGGCTGGGAGCAAGTCCAAGGCGCCTGGCAGGCAGGCTAGGCCTGGCATGGGGGGTAGTTCCCCGCGAGGGGTCTACCCGATGCTATCCTGTGCAGGGGGTTGCTCGCGGCCTGAGGCTAGCGGTGGCGCCTGTGCGCGCAGATTCTCTTTCGCTTATTCAACACTATGCCTTTTACCACTGAAATACATCCCGGCGTGTGCGCCACAGCACCTGTGCAAACCCAAGGTTTTGTGCTTAACCACAGCATGTTGCGTGTCAAAGACCCGGCCATCGCATTAGATTTTTACACCCGTGTTTTAGGGCTGAGGGTCTTGCGCAAGCTCGACTTTGAGGAAATGAGTTTTTCCCTTTATTTTTTGGCCCATCCCCAGCCGGGTGAAGTAGTTCCCAACGACAGCGGCGAGCGTATGGCGCACACGTTTGAACAACGTGGCGTATTGGAACTCACGCATAACTGGGGTACCGAGTCCCAGGGCGATTTCAGCTACCACAACGGCAATGCCCAGCCCCAAGGATTCGGCCATATTTGCTTCTCGGTACCGGACCTTGATGCCGCGGTGCAATGGTTTGACGAAAACCAGGTGCAATACGTGAAACGACCGGACCAAGGCAAGATGAAAGACGTTGCGTTCATCAAAGACCCCGACGGTTATTGGATCGAGATCGTCGAAGCCGCAAGGCTCAAACAATTAGGAATGCCCGCGAGCGGCTAATACGCAAAAAGCCATGGGGGCTTATCAAGAGGCGGTAAGTGCGAAGGCATGGCTCACACCAAGCCCAAAAACCCTGCAAGCGCGCCGGTCCCAATGAGCCACAGCAAGTGGATACGCGTTTTCCACACCAACAGCGCCGACGCGACGGTAAGCAGCCATAGCAAGGGCGCTTGCTGCAAATTGCCATGGCTTGCGGTAAGCAGCCAGCCGGTGGCCACCAGCAGGGCTATCACCACCGGGGCCATAGATTGCTTGAAGGCACGTACCTCGGGGCGTTCTCGATTGCGCTGACCCCAGCGGGCTGCAAAAAAGGTGAGCGTGGTACTGGGAATGATGATACCCACCATGGACACCGCCATGGCCGCACTGGCCAAGGCCCAGGGCAGGGGGCCGTTGGCCGGGCCGCCGCCCGAAGCCATGCCCACGTTCCAGCCCAAGACTGCCACAAAAAGGACATTGGGCCCAGGCGCCGCTTGCGCCAGGGCAATCGAAGCGCTGAACTGGCTGTCCGTCAGCCAGGCGTTTTGCGCCACCAAATAACGGTGCATTTCGGGCACGGTGGTGATAGCGCCGCCTACCGACAGCAAGGACAGGGTGACAAAGCAGCCCAGCAGGTCCAACAGATTGGCGTAGCCAAACCCGGTCATGGTTGCCCCTGCGGTACTGCAGCCAAAGTGCGGATGCGGTGCAAGGCCCAAAAAAATGCTGGCAAACCAATGCCCAGCAGCGTCCAGGCCAGCGGCACCCTAACTAAAGCGATGGCGATAAACACCATTCCGGCGATCAGCGCACAGGCCAGCGTGCCCATGGCGTTGGTGCGCAAGGCTGGCACCAAACGGATGCCGGTGCCCGCAATCAAGCCCGCAGACACTGCGCCCATGCCACGCAAAGCGCCTTGCACTGCCGGCAGGTGCCCGATGCCCGCAAGCCCTATCGTCAGCGCCATGACCACAAACAGCGGGAAAGTGAGCATGCCCGCCAGCGCTGCCAAAGCACCACGCCAGCCGAAGTAGCGGTCACCGATGATCAGCGCCAGATTCACCACATTGGGGCCGGGCATGATTTGCGACACCGCCCAGTCCTCCACAAACTCCTCGGTCGTGAGCCACTGCTTCTTCTCGACCAGCTCGCGCTGCACCACCGCCAACACGCCACCAAAGCCTTGCAGCGCTATACCGCTGATCGCCCAGAAAAGGGCGACCAGGGATGCAGGGCGTGCCTGGCTAGGAGGGATAAGCTCGGCTGCGAGTGGGGCCGGAGAATTTTCTAAGTTTGGCATGCGATCGGTACTATGGACAGCATCCTAGCGCATGCCTTGTGGGTTCGCGCTCACCTGCAATTGAGCCCTCAGCCACGCAAACACCTGTGCATTGGTACACAATTGCAAATGCCCGATACCAGCAAATACCTGTGTATCTGCGCCGACCAGGGTTTGCGCGATTTGCGGAAACACAATGGCGTCCTGTTCGGTCAGGGCGATGCGCAGCAACGCGCGGCGTTCTGGCGTTTCGCTGGCTTGCAGGCCTTGCAACCAGTCGTTGGCCCAGACCATTTGGCGGGCATTGGCCAATCTGGCGTGCGGCGTGATTTGGGTTCCCAGGTGCGGACTGCCCAGTGTTACCGCGACGGCCACTTGCGCGTCGCCCCTGGCGCGCATCCATGCACGAATCACCAGGCCACCCATGCTGTGGCCCACCAGAGCCACACGCTTGTGACCTGTCAGGGCACACAATTGTGCAACGGCTTTATCAACCAGGGGGGCGTAGTCATCAATGGAACAAAACAGTGGCTCCAAATTGATCGCAAGTACGCTATGGCCTAGGGCCTGCAAGCGGGGGGCCACATCACGCCACACGCCATGGTTGCAGCAATAACCATGGATTAACACGACTGGCAATTGCTGGCTTTTAGCGCCGGCTTGCAGCAGTTGCGTCTCGGTCCGTACCCAGGGCATCGTCCAGATGAACAAACGGTAAATCGCCCACGTCTCACCCGCAATAGCCTTCCACCAGGCCCCGCCACCGGCCCCCTGCGGGCGGGAACGCAAAGTGAGTTTTGCGGTCCATACCCACAAAATTAACAAGGGCAGCGCCAGCCATGCAGCCAACAGCCACCAAGCCGGCCATTGCCAGGCCTGTACCAGACACAGACTGACCGCAGCGTAAGCCAGGGTCTGCCAAAAATACCAGCGACGTAGGAAGGCGGCCAACATAGGCAGCTTCTGTTTAGACGGCCTTGGCCGGCTCGCAGCGCAGAGTGCGTCGAGCGGATTCCAACGACCCCTGATCGGACAGGTAGTCCGAGGCGAGCACGCGCATAAGCAAAAAGCCGGTACCCGACGGACTGACCACTACCTGCGCACCTTGGGGCACAGGCATAGTGCCCTTGGCGCCGCTTGCGGGCACTAGCCACAGATCTATCGGTGCGCCTTGCGCTTGGCGGTCATTGCGCACAAAAAAGTTGTCGCTGTTGGCGCTATACAGCGCAACCGACCAATAACCTGGCAATTGCGGAGCGGCACGCACGCGTACCGGACCGTCGGTCAGGTCAAACACGCACACCGAATACAACAAATCCGGGCTGGGCATGACCACGCTGCGCGACTGTGCATTGACCGGCGGCGGAAAGGCCGCCTGGTTACGCATGTTCATTTTTTGCGCCATAGGCCCGTTCATCAGGACTTGCATGACCAGGCGCGGCACTGCCCATACAGTAAGCAAATGCGCCAAAACGGCCGTGCTTAGTAAGGTGGCAATGCGGTAAAGCCACAGGCGGCGGGTGTTGGACCAACTGCTCATATGCAGTTTCCCACGGGCTGAATTTTGGGTGGCACCAGGCTCTGCGGCGCGGCTTGCAGGGCCGCGTCCGGGTTGTACAGGCGCAAGGTGAGCAGCACACCGCGCTTGCCTGGCGTGGGCAGCCAGAAGCTGCCGCTTTGCTCCTGCGGGCCGGTGGTAAAGCTAAAAACGCCTTCGCTGTTGAGCTGCGCGATGTCGCCGTTCAGGCTGTAATGCGCATTGGGCGCGTCAAACAAAAACATATCGTCGGCATAGGCCGTAATGCTCCACCAGCGCGCTTTGGGAGGCACACCGCTGATGCGGTAATTGCATTGCGAACGCAGGGCATGGCCGGTGTCATCTTGCGTTGCCACGAAATACATGGTTTCGCTGCGGCCCAAAGCCAACAAGGCATTGACCGCCACGGTGGCGCGGGTATACATATCGGCATCGACGCTGCCGGCCTGCAAATTGGAACGCCATGCGCCTACCTGTGCGGAGGGGTTGAGCCAAGCTGCTTTTTTTTTTTTTTTTTGCGCAGAGCCTATACCCACTGCCAGCGCACCCAGGTACAAGGCACCACCGACCAGCATGCGCCGCAGACGCGAAGGCGCATGGGCTGTCATTGCGGCGCTTGTTCTAGTGCCGCCTCGCGGGCCTTACGCGCCAGCGGCATCCAATGCAATAAGCCAAACACCAGCGACAAAATGAGACTGACAAGAAGCGGCCCCGAATAGAGTTTGATGTAACGATAAGCCAGCAGGCACTCCAGTGCATGGATGAGCAACAAAGCCAGCGACATCGTCTGTACGATGGGCCCAACCTGCCCTGGAAAGGCTACCACATGCGAGGCAATGGCCAATAGGTAAACCGCAACCACCGTGGCTTTGAAAAATAAATTAAGCATAGTGAAATTTTTCTAAATACCTTGCGAAACACCGGTTCATGGATTGCGACGCAGCACGCCACGTACATACCAGGCTGGCTGCAGACTTGGACTGCCGCACCACTTGTGCGCGGTGCAGTAACGAAAGCTTTGCCATTACATCAGACGCTTTTTGCTCATTGCGCTCGAATTGGCGGGCAGGGTAAACAGCATGCCGTCTTCGCCAACCGTTATCGGGCCTTTGTAAAACTGGGCCGCGTCGCCCACAAAGGCAGGGTAGCCAAAGCGCACCGGCATGGGTGGCACGATGTGGTTAAAAATCAGTTGTTTCGCACCCGCTTCGCTAGCTTCCTGGGCCGCTTCCTCGGGCGTGGTGTGGTAGGTCAAAATATCGCGCATCACATGCGCCAGGTTGTCCATTTTTTTGTCGGTAAACACATCGCCTAACAGCCCTACCAGCTTGGGCTGCAAAGCTTCGTGCAGCAAGATATCCACATCCTTGGAGATAGCCACCACCGAGGGCACTTTGGTGGTATCTCCGCTGATCACGATAGAGCGGCCCTTGTAGTCAAAGCGGTAACCCACGGCGGGCTCAACCGGCGCATGGTTAACGCGAAATGCCGTCACTTTGAGACCCTTGTCATCCAGCACTACGACGGTGTCACCCTGGCCTTTGGGTGGCAGTTCAAAAGGTATGCCTTTACCGCCACTGCCGCCAGGGGGCATGATTTTTTCGGTATGGTGACTGACACGGTAGCCGTAGTCGAACAGATAGGCTGACCTCAAGCCATCGACCACTTTGTCTACACCCGTGGGGCCATACACGGACAGGGGTGTTGTGGAAGAAGCCAGACCCCAGTGCTGCAGCATGATGGGGCTCAGGCCATCAATATGGTCAGAATGGAAATGGGTCAAAAATAGGGCTTCGGCTTTGCCAGTCGGTATACCCATATAGCCCAGGTTGCGGGCGGCGCCTTCGCCGGCGTCGACAATGAACACGCGGTCCCCGGCGATGACCACCGAGCAGGGGCCTGCACGGCTTGCATCAGGAAACGGTGACCCAGTGCCGCACAAGGCCAGGTGCAGACCATCGGGCAAATCGGGCACGATGTTGCGACCTACTTGGGAGTTCGCAATGCGCTTTAGCAGCATGGTGCTGACCTCGCGCTGAAATACCCAAGCCAGTGCCGCCAACAACAGGCCCAGTGCGACCAAGCCCACCAAAATCCGTTTCACCAACTGCATGCCTGTCTCCTTGTATTTGGGCAGCAAGAATTATTGCATGCACATGTGTACGGATCTGTCCGCTTCAGTACACCGGTTTGTAGCGGCTAATCGTGTCTTTCACGTCCTGCCTCAGCGCAAAGCCATCGCCAAATTGCGCAGCCAGCGCATCGCAGCGCGCGGAAAATGCATCCAGGCCCATGCCGTAAATAAACTGCATCGCGCCTCCCGTCCAGGCAGGAAACCCGATACCGAAGATGGAGCCGATATTGGCTTCGTGCACACTGGTCAGCACGTTTTCATGCAGGCAGCGCGCCGTCTCCACAGCCTGGCGGTAGAGCAAGCGGTCTTTCAAGGTTTGGATGTCCCAGGCGACGCTTGGCTTTTCGTACAAGGTTTTTAGGCCCGGCCAGAGTGCCTTTTTCGCGCCCTTTTCAGCCGGGTAGTCGTAAAAACCGCCACCGCCTGCGCGGCCCGGGCGAGCATGTTTTTTCACCATCTCGGCCACCAGCGCTTCGCCGGGGCGGGGCACATAGGTTTTGCCCTCAGCCGCAAAGTCGGCGATGGTTTGCTCCATGACATGCACGCTCAGCGACAGCGCAGTCTCGTCCAGCACGGCCAGCGGGCCCACTGGCATGCCGCTTTGCAGACCGGCGTTTTCAATCACGGTGGCCGGTATGCCTTCGCCCAGCATGGCTGCGCCTTCCATGACAAAGGTGCCAAACACCCGGCTGGTGAAAAAGCCACGTGAATCGTTGACCACGATAGGCATCTTACCGATGGCTTGCACATAGTCAAAGGCCCTGGCAATGGTTTCATCATCGGTGGCTTTCCCACGAATGATCTCCACAAGTTTCATTTTGTCCACCGGACTGAAAAAATGGATGCCGACAAACTTGGCTGGTGCGCGGCTAGCCGTCGCCAGGCCACTGATCGGCAGGGTAGAAGTATTTGAGGCAAAGAAACCGCCTTGGCGCAGCAGTGGCTCGGCCTCTTGCGTGACGCGCGCCTTGAGCTCGCGGTTTTCAAACACGGCTTCGATAATCAGGTCGCAGTCTTGCAGGTCGGTGGCATCGCCGGTAGCCTGTATCAAGTCCAGGGTTTGCGCCATGGCGGGCAGCGTCATGCGGCCTTTGTCCACCATGCCCTGGCAGAGCTTGCTGCTGTAGGCTTTGCCGTATGCGGCTTTTTCCAGACTCACGTCCTTAAGTACCGTGGCAATGCCTTTGCGCGCCTGCACATAGGCAATGCCTGCGCCCATAAGGCCTGCACCCAAAATGCCCACTTTCTTGGGCGAAAAGCGTGGCACTCCAGCCGGGCGCGCGCGCCCGCTTTTAATGGCATTGAGGTTGAAGAAAAAGGTGTTGATCATGGCGCGGGCGTTAGTGCCCGTCATCAGCAGCGCCAGGTAGCGACTTTCAATGCGTAGCGCGGTGTCCAGGTCCACTTGCAGGCCTTCGACCATGCAGGCCAGTATGGCCTCAGGCGCGGGGTAGAGGCCACGGGTTTGCTTCATCAGCATGGCAGGAGCCACGGGCAGCATGCCCGCCACCTTGGGGTTGCTGGGCAGCCCTCCGGGCACCTTATAGTCTTTGGCTTCCCAGGGATGCTGGGCTTGGGGATTGGCGCTGATCCACTCCAAGGCGTGGCTGCGCATGGTGGCTGCGGCCTCGGGCCCGGGTGGCACCAAGGCATGCACCAGACCCATTTCCAAGGCCTGTGCCGGGCCAAATAACCTACCCTCCACCAAAAAAGGCTGCGCGCCCATGAGGCCGAGGTGGCGTGTCATTTTGGTCACACCGCTGGCGCCGGGAAGCAGGCCCAGTGTCACTTCGGGCAGGCCGAATTGGATCTTTCGGTCTTCGATGGCGATGCGGTAGTGGCCGATCAGTGCCACCTCCCAGCCGCCGCCCAGTGCAGTGCCGTTGAGGCAGCTGACAACCGGCTTGCCTAGCGACTCTAAGGTGCGCATGGACTTTTTCATGCGCTCGATGCCGGCGAACACGCTGGGCGCATCCGAGGGCTGCAAGCGCATGGTGCTTTTGAGGTCCGCACCGGCAAAAAAGGTAGATTTAGCCGAGTCCAGGATGATGCCCCGGATGCTGTCTTTGTCTTGGAGTACTTGCGCTGACAAAGCATCCATGTCTTCTTGCCATTGCAGGCACATGGTATTGACGGGAGAATTCGGTTCGTCGAAAGTAATGGTGGCGATGCCGTCTTGCAGCGCGTAGCGGATGGTCTGCATGTTTAGATTCTTTCCACAATAGTTGCAATGCCCATGCCGCCGCCCACGCACAGCGTGGCCATGCCGTAGCGCAGCTTGCGCCGGTGCAACTCGTCAATCAGCGTGCCCAAAATCATGGCGCCAGTGGCGCCCAGCGGGTGGCCCATGGCAATAGCGCCGCCGTTGACGTTGGTTTTTTCGTGGGGCACTTTCATTTCTTTCATAAAGCGCATGGCCACGGCGGCAAAGGCTTCGTTGATTTCCACCAGGTCCATCTGGTCCATAGTCATACCGGCCTTGGCCAGCGCTTTGCGCGCTGCTGGCATAGGGCCGGTCAACATGATGGTGGGATCAGCGCCGCTCAGGGCGGTGGCCACAATGCGGGCGCGCGGTGTGAGGCCGTGTTGTTTGGCAGCAGCCTCGCTGCCGATGAGCACAGCGGCTGCGCCATCGACAATGCCCGATGAATTGCCGGCGTGGTGTACATGCAAAATGCGCTCGACCTGCGGGTAGCGCGACAGCGCCACCTGGTCATAACCCATGGCACCCATTTGCTCGAAAGCGGGTTTGAGCGAGGCCAGGCCTTCTAGAGTGGTGCGCGGCTTGATGAACTCATCTTTGTCCAAAATGACGTTGCCCACCGCATCATGCACCGGCATGATGGAGTGATCGAAATAGCCTTGCGCTTGCGCATAGGCGGCGCGGCGCTGCGACTCCATCGCGTAGGTATCCAAGTCGGTGCGGCTAAAGCCCTCCATGGTGGCGATCAGGTCAGCGCCAATGCCTTGGGGGACAAAAGCGGTTTGCATATTGGTCTCGGGGTCTTGCGCCCAAGCGCCGCCGTCTGAACCAATGGGCACGCGGCTCATGCTTTCCACGCCACCGGCCACCACCAGGTCTTCCCAGCCCGAGCGCACTTTTTGCGCTGCCATGTTCACGGCCTCCAGGCCGGATGCACAAAAGCGGTTGATCTGCACCCCGGCGCATTGAAAATCCCAGCCGGCCTTGAGCGCGGCTACTTTGGCGATCACGCTACCTTGCTCTCCCACTGGCGAGACCACGCCCATCACCACATCATCCACCATGGCGGTATCAAACTGATGGCGCTTTTGCAAATCTCGCAAGAGGCCAGACAGAAGGTTGATGGGCTTGACTTCGTGCAGGCTGCCGTCTTTCTTGCCCTTGCCGCGGGGGGTGCGGATGGCGTCAAACACATAGGCTTCGGTCATGGTCTGTCTCCTCTGAAATGGGGCGTAGTTGCCCGTTAAATAGTGGGGGTGCCTGTGCTCGGGGCAGCGCCAGCGCTTTGTCCGGTGGAGTATATTGTTCTGAAAACGGCAAGCGTAGGCCACCGCCCGCCTTGCATGTCCCTTGCATGACTAATGAGAGAAGCCCTCACCATGATTGAACGCACACTCTATTCACCGGACCACGAAGCCTTTCGCGACAGCTTTAGGCGCTTTATGGACAAGGAAATCGCCCCTTTCCATGCCGATTGGGAAGAGCAGGGCTATGTGGACCGCGCGGTGTGGAACAAGGCCGGTGACAACGGCTTTTTGTGCATGTCCATGCCAGAGGCCTATGGCGGCTCGGGCGCGGACCGCTTGTATTCGGTCATCCAGATGGAAGAACTGGGCCGGGCCGGATTTTCAGGCATAGGCTACAGCCTGCACAACGAAATCGTAGCGCCCTATATTGAGCGCTACGGTACCGAGGCGCAAAAAGCCAAGTTCTTGCCTGCCATGGCCAGCGGCGCCATGATTGGCGCTATCGCCATGAGCGAGCCCGCCGCCGGTTCAGACTTGCAAGGCATCAAAACTACCGCCCTCAAACAAGCCGATGGCAGCTACATCCTGAACGGAAGCAAAACCTTCATCACCAATGGCTGGCATGCGGACATGGTGATTGTGGTCGCCAAAACCAACCCGGCAGCCGGCGCCAAAGGCACCAGCTTGCTGCTGGTAGAACGCGGTATGCCCGGCTTTTCGGTGGGCAAGCGCTTGAAAAAAATGGGCCTCAAGGCGCAAGATACGTCGGAGCTATTTTTTGACCAGGTGCACGTGCCGGCCGACAACTTGCTGGGCGGCGCGGTACTGGAGAACAAAGGCTTTATCTGCCTGATGGAGCAACTGCCTTGGGAGCGCCTGCAAATCGCTATCGGCGCGGTCGCAGCCGCCCAAGCAGCTATCGACTGGACGGTGGACTATGTGAAAGAGCGCAAAGTATTCGGCCAGGCTGTGGGCAGTTTCCAAAACACGCGCTTTACCCTGGCCGAGCTGCAAACCCAGGTGCAAATTGCCGCCGTGTTTGTGGACAAATGCACCGAGCTTTTGCTGCAAGACAAACTAGACACTGCGACTGCCAGCATGGCCAAATACTGGTGCTCGGACATGCAATGCAAAGTGATGGACGAATGCGTACAACTCTTTGGCGGCTACGGCTATATGTGGGAATACCCCATCACCCGCGCCTACGCAGACGCCCGCGTGCAGCGTATCTACGGCGGCACGAATGAAATCATGAAGGAAGTGATTACGCGGGCTATGGGCTTGGGGGGCAAATAAGTTATTGTTATGTGAGCAGTGGCAAAGGTTTTGGCAAAGTAATCCGCCCCTTGGGTATCCTCTAGCCTAGTCGCGCGAGACTAAATTCCATTCGCGGCGCATCCATCATGCACTCTCTTCCCCGGCATCGCGTACTGCATTACGCCAGTAGTGCGGATTGATGTCGGAGAGCCGCTTGGATTCCCATTGATCCGGCTTGCCTGCAACAGCCACCGCGACCTCGACGTCCGCTCCCCAGAGCGCGAGTCGCTCCTGGCAGATGCCGCACGGCGCCAAGATGAGAAATGGTCGTCCCGGCTCGCTGCGAGACACGCACACCGACGCGACAACTTTTTCATCGAGGCGATTCGCTTCACAAAATGCCCCCGTTTCGTGGCAGAGGCTCACTCCGCCATGCGGTGCATCAAACGCCACACTCGTGATAACTTTTCCCGATGCGGTTCGCACTGCGGCGGCTCCGGCATATCCGTCCGGGTAGCGCTGAAGTGCTTGGGCGATAGCGGCATCGATGAGGGATTGATCAATCGGCATATGACAGATGACCTTGAAACCATGAAAGGCTTAGCCTACAAGGCTTTTGAACGTCAGGCAATCGGGTTGGGGTGTATGTAGTTAACTAATCAAACAACTTGGCAATCGTCGCCATCGGCAAAAAATACCTATTTACCGAATCATCCAGGGGCATAAAGCCGTAGTGCAAATAGAAAGCAGCAGCGGCTTCATCTTTAGCGTCAACCACCACCGCCATGGCAGCGATTTCGGAGGCGGCTTGATGGCAGCGGCGCAAGGCATCTAGCAGCATGAATTGCCCAATCCCCTGACCCTTGCATTGCTGATCGACGGCCAAACGGCCCAGCAGCGTGACGGGCAGTTGGGGGTAGCGAGGCAGCTTTCTGACTAGGGCTGCCGGTACTTGCCGGGTTTCAATGGTGAAAGCAGATAGCGTGTAGTAGGCCAGAACCTTGGGCGAGGTGCCTTGCAGCAGCACAAACACCGCAGCGACTTGCTTTTCTTGGTCTTGGCGGGCTTGCTGGTGCAGGTAGCGGTCTAGCGCGGGAGTGCCGCATGAAAAGGCTTCGCGGGAATGGTCCTTTTGCAGCGCCAGCGTCTGCCAGGGAGTGCTTGGCACAGGTTCAAAGTCCAGTCGTCGCGCGGTACTGCGCACTGGCTTGTCGCAAGCGTTTACTCGGCGTGGGTGGCTTGAGCAGAGCGTTAACGAACCGAAGTTGTTCGTCGCGGGTCAGGCGCAGGTTCTGATGCTCGTCAATGATGCGCAGCGCCGCCTCTTGGGCACTGGCGACCACAAACTCACTCAGCGTCCGCGTCGAAAGCAGGGCGGCTTGCTGAAACAGCGCTTTTTGTTCGTGGGTGATGCGCGCTTCAAGGCGCGCGCTGCGAGTCAGTCGGCTTACATCTGAATCTGCTTGCATGCGCTTGGCCCTTTCGATACAGCGCTATAGGAATATAGGTATCCTTAATTGTACGCCAAACGCCCGTACAAATTCCACTCTCAACCCGCTGGTCCAATGCGGGGCTCAGGCAACCTTGGGCCCTATTTCCCCACCTGCACCATCTTCATCGCCGACGCGATCAAGGCCGACACCTCGCTCATATTGCTAGGCACGATCAGCGTGGTAGTCGCGTCGGTGGCTACGCGGGAATAGGCGTCCACGGCGCGCTCGGCAACTTTGAGTTGCACCGCCTGTTCGCCGCCGGGCTGACGTATGGCAGCGGCGATGCGTTCGATGGCTTCGGCGGTGGCATTGGCCACGGCGGTGATGGAGGCGGCTTCGCCGGCGGCCTTGTTGATGACGGCTTGCTTCTCGCCTTCGGAGCGGGCGATAAAGGCTTCGCGCTCACCGGTGGCAATATTGATCTGCTCCTGACGACGGCCTTCAGAAGCGGCGATCAGGGCGCGCTTTTCGCGCTCTGCGGTAATTTGCTGCTGCATGGCGTGCAGGATTTCTTTGGGCGGCGTCAGGTCTTTGATTTCGTAGCGCAGCACTTTCACCCCCCAGTTCAGCGCCGCTTCGTCGATAGCCGCGACCACTTGACCGTTGATCAGGTCGCGCTCTTCAAAGGTTTTGTCCAGCTCTAATTTGCCGATGACCGAGCGCAGCGAGGTCTGGGCCAACTGCGAAATCGCCACCAAATAATTCGACGAACCGTAGCTGGCGCGCATGGCATCGGTGACCTGAAAGTACAGAATGCCGTCCACTTGCAGTTGCGTGTTATCGCGTGTGATGCAGACCTGACTAGCTATGTCCAGCGGTATCTCTTTGAGTACATGTTTGTAAGCCACCCGGTCGATAAATGGCACCAGAAAGCTCAGGCCTGGCGTGAGCGTACCCTGGTACTTGCCCAAACGCTCGATAACCCAGGCATGCTGCTGGGGTACCACCTTAATCGATTGGGTGATGAAAATGACTGCGATAACCAATAGGACGATAGCGATTTCCATGATGTTCTTCCCTTAAGTTTTTTCAAGCACGAGGCGGCTGCCCTGAACTTCGACGACCCGGTGTTCACCGGATTCGGTGATGACACCGGGCCGGTGCATAGCGGTCCAATTGGCGCCCCGGTAGTGCACTTGCGTGCTGCCATCCGGAGCCCATGCCTCCACATTAACCAATGCGCCGATGTCCAGATTCACATTGGGGTTGGATTGGGCGTCCAGCTCTGCACCGTCGCCTTGTTTCCAGCGCCGCCACAATAAGACTGCGCCGCCGCCCACGACGGCGGCGACCAACAGTTGCGTGGTCAGCGGACTACCCGCTTGGGCAGCCACTGCTCCTGCAGCCATGCCCAAGGACAGCATCAGCAAGTAAAAACTGCCGATTAAGAGCTCGGCGGCGACCGTAATGCCGGCCAAAACCCACCAAATTGTTGACGGTTCCATGGGAATTTCCTCCTGTTTACACGCTTTTATGGTGGGTATTGTGCGCCCGGCTGTAGCAAATGCAAGCTGGGCGACGCAATAAATCCTTACACTTGCGCCTCTTTTTGACTTATGGCCTGCGCCGGAGCCCTGTAATGAAGTTTCGCTTTCCCATCATCATCATCGATGAAGACTTTCGATCGGAGAACACCTCGGGGCTAGGCATACGGGCCCTGGCCCAAGCTATAGAAACCGAGGGCTTTGAGGTGCTGGGCGTGACCAGTTACGGAGACCTGAGCCAGTTTGCCCAGCAGCAAAGCCGTGCCAGCGCCTTTATTCTGTCGATTGACGACGAAGAATTCACCCCCGGTCCGGACCTGGACCCTGCGGTGCTCAATCTGCGCAACTTTATTGAAGAAGTGCGCCGCAAAAACTTGGATGTGCCAATCTACGTCTATGGCGAGACCAAGACCAGCCGCCACATCCCCAATGACATATTGCGCGAGCTGCACGGCTTTATCCATATGTTTGAGGACACGCCCGAGTTTGTGGCCCGCCACATCATCCGCGAAGCCAAGAGCTACCTGGAAGGCGTTCAGCCGCCATTTTTCAAAGCCCTGCTGGACTATGCGGAAGATGGCTCATACTCATGGCACTGCCCCGGCCACTCGGGCGGCGTAGCCTTTTTGAAAAGTCCGGTGGGCCAAATGTTCCACCAGTTTTTCGGCGAAAACATGTTGCGCGCTGACGTGTGCAACGCGGTGGAAGAGTTGGGGCAGTTGCTGGACCACACCGGCCCGGTGGCCGCGTCCGAGCGTAACGCCGCGCGTATCTTTAACGCCGACCACTGCTTTTTCGTGACCAACGGCACCAGCACCAGCAACAAAATGGTTTGGCACCATACGGTGGCGCCCAACGACATCGTGGTGGTGGACCGCAATTGCCACAAATCTATCTTGCACGCCATCATCATGACCGGTGCCATTCCGGTATTTTTAAAGCCGACGCGCAATCACTTCGGCATCATCGGCCCCATTCCGCAAAGCGAATTCGAACCCGATGCCATCCGCGCCAAGATTGCGGCCAACCCGCTGCTTAAAGCGGT
>JBBAPY010000055.1:0-14694 GCA_040400635.1 Rhodoferax sp. | reverse complement strand
TGCACGAGTTTCAAAGTGCGGACGCAGACCATGGCCCAAATGTGCGTATCGGCGTGCGGCTGCACCCGGTGGATCACGCGGCCTTTGCTTTGGATGTGCAAAACATCGTGGGCGGCGCTGCTGCGCAATTAGCCTTTGTCATGCTGCCCAAAGTGGAATCGCGTGCGCAGGTGGATCAGGCCCTAGACCACATCGACCCGCAAGCCGGGGACATTCGCTTGCCTATCCATGTGTTAATCGAGTCGCCCGCCGCCTTGCACCAGGTCTTTGATATTGCGGCGCACCCGCGTGTGCAATCGATGAGTTTTGGCTTGATGGACTTTGTATCCGCCCATGGTGGTGCCATACCGGCTTCGGCCATGGCGCTGGGCGGGTTGGGCGCTGCATTGGACCAGTTTCACCACCCATTGGTGCTGCGCGCCAAAATGGAAATTGCCAGCGCCTGCCACGCGCATGGCAAAGTGCCTTCGCATTGCGTGGTCACCGAATTGCGCGATACCGCGGCGATTGAAGCGGCGGCGCGTCAGGCGGCGCAGGCGTTTGGTTTTACGCGCATGTGGAGCATTCACCCTGACCAGATACGCCCCATCTTGCGCGGCTTTGCCCCCACCGGTGATGAGGTGGAGCAGGCCGCTGCCATAGTGCTTGCGGCCGCGGCGCAGGATTGGGCTCCGATCGCAGTCCAGGGCCAGTTACACGACCGTGCCAGCTACCGTTATTTTTGGCAGGTGCTAGAACGCGCCCACCGCACCGCAGTGACTTTGCCGCTTAGGGTGCGTCACTATTTTGATTGAAGCAAGAAGGAGTATTTACATGTTAGACGCATACCGCAGCCATGTCGCCGAACGCGCCGCCCTGGGCATTCCGCCCTTGCCCCTGGACGCCAAGCAAACCGCCGAGTTGATCGAATTGATCAAGGCCCCCAATGCTGCGGATGCGCAGTATCTGATGGACATGCTCACGCACCGCGTCCCGCCGGGCGTGGACGATGCCGCGAAAGTGAAAGCCTCGTTTCTCGCTGCAGTGGCCCACGGCGAACTCAAAGTCGGCTTGATTTCTAAGCGCAAAGCCACTGAGCTGCTGGGCACCATGGTGGGCGGCTACAACGTGCACCCGCTGATCGAGTTGCTCGACGACGCTGAAGTGGCCGCTGTAGCCGCACAAGCTTTGAAGAAAACCTTGCTGATGTTCGACTTCTTCAACGATGTCGCTGAAAAAGCCAAAGCGGGCAATGCGCACGCCAAGGCCGTGATTCAAAGCTGGTCTGATGCTGAGTGGTTCACTTCGCGTCCCGAAGTCGAGAAGAAGATCACCATCACCGTCTTCAAGGTGCCAGGCGAGACCAACACCGATGACCTGTCGCCAGCGCCTGACGCCTGGAGCCGCCCCGACATTCCCTTGCACTACCTAGCCATGCTGAAGAACACCCGCGAAGGCGCGCCTTTCAAGCCTGAGGACGACGGCAAGCGCGGCCCCATGGCCATGATCGAAGAGCTGAAGAAAAAAGGCAACTTGGTGTCCTATGTCGGCGACGTGGTGGGCACCGGTTCCTCACGCAAATCAGCCACCAACAGCATCGTCTGGGGCTTTGGCGAAGACATTCCGTTTGTGCCGAACAAACGTTTTGGCGGCGTGACCTTGGGCGGCAAGATTGCCCCCATCTTCTTCAACACCCAAGAAGACTCGGGCGCTTTGCCCATCGAAGTGGACGTGACCGCGCTCAATATGGGCGACGTGGTCGACGTCTTGCCCTACGAAGGCAAGATCGTCAAGAACGGTGAAACCGTCACCACCTTCCACCTCAAGAGCGATGTGCTGTTTGACGAGGTGCGCGCTGGCGGCCGTATCAACCTGATCATCGGCCGCAGCTTGACCGCCAAGGCGCGTGAGTTCTTGGGTCTGCCCGCATCCACCGTGTTCCGCCTGCCCACCGTGCCTGCGTCGACCAAAGCCGGTTTCACATTGGCTCAAAAGATGGTCGGTCGTGCGGTTGGTTTGCCAGAAGGCCAAGGCGTTCGCCCGGGCACCTACTGCGAACCCAAGATGACCACCGTGGGTTCACAAGACACCACCGGCCCCATGACCCGCGACGAGTTGAAAGACCTGGCATGCCTCGGCTTCTCGGCTGACATGGTCATGCAATCGTTCTGCCACACCGCGGCTTACCCCAAGTCGGTGGACGTCAAAACCCACCGCGAACTGCCTGCCTTCATCAGCAACCGCGGCGGCGTGTCATTGCGCCCCGGTGATGGCGTGATCCACAGCTGGCTCAACCGTTTGTTGCTGCCCGATACCGTCGGCACCGGGGGCGACTCGCACACCCGGTTCCCCATCGGCATCAGCTTTCCCGCCGGTTCAGGCTTGGTGGCTTTTGGCGCGGCCACAGGCGTGATGCCTTTGGACATGCCCGAGTCGGTGTTGGTGCGCTTCAAAGGCGAGATGCAGCCCGGCGTGACCCTGCGCGATTTGGTGCATGCCATTCCGCTGTACGGCATCAAGCAAGGCCTGTTGACGGTCGCCAAGTCCGGCAAGATCAACGAGTTCTCGGGCCGCATTCTGGAAATCGAAGGCCTGCCCAAGCTCAAGGTCGAGCAAGCGTTTGAATTGTCCGACGCGTCCGCCGAGCGCTCTGCTGCCGGTTGCACGATCAAGCTTGGCATTGAGCCGGTCGAGGAGTACCTCAAGTCCAACGTGGTGCTCATGAAAAACATGATCGCCGATGGTTATGCCGATGCCCGCACCCTGGCGCGCCGCATCGAGAAGGTCGAAGCCTGGTTGGCCAAGCCCGAGTTGCTCGAAGCCGACAAGGACGCCGAATACGCGCACGTCATCGAGATCGACATGAACGAGATCAAAGAGCCGATCTTGTGCTGCCCCAACGACCCGGACGACGCCAAGTTCTTGTCCGAAGTCGCTGGCACCAAGATCGACGAGGCCTTCATCGGCTCGTGCATGACCAACATCGGTCACTTCCGCGCTGCAGCCAAGCTGCTCGGCGGCAGCCGCGACATCCCGGTCAAGCTGTGGGTGGCCCCACCGACCAAGATGGACGAGAGCGAGTTGATCAAGGAAGGCCACTACGCCAACTTCGGCGCTGCCGGTGCCCGCACCGAAATGCCCGGCTGCAGCCTGTGCATGGGCAACCAGGCCCAAGTGCGCGAAGGCGCCACGGTGGTGTCCACCAGCACGCGCAACTTCCCCAACCGCTTGGGCAAAAACACCAACGTGTTTTTAGCCAGCGCCGAGTTGGCGGCGATTGCGTCCAAGCTGGGCCACATTCCCACGGTGGCCGAGTACCACGAAGCCATGGGCATCGTGAACAAGGACAACGCTGCGATCTACAAGTACCTGAACTTCAACCAGATTGACGAGTACGTGGAGAACGCGAAGGGTGTGGCGGCTTAAGTGACCGTCCCTCACTGAAAGCACAAACGGCCCTTTGGGGCCGTTTTGCTGCGTAGACCGGCTGAGGAGAAGTCTGCAGAATGCTATGTATTTGCACAGTACTCATGCCCACCCCAGTCAACCCAAGTTCAGGGCACTCCGGTGTGCTGGCCTGTGATGTTTAAACCTTGCGCCATACTTGCCTTCATGGGGTTGGTTTTCCTATCCGTTTATCCGTGGGGATATTCCTGGCGCGAATGCAAGACCCGCAAAATATCAATTACATCGTTGCCGACCTGGTACACCACAATGTAATTCGGGTGGACAACTTGCTCACGGGTGCCAGCCACGCGACCGGGCCGGAACAAATACGGCATGAGCGGCAGACTCTCGACGGATTGAACGATGGTGGCGTAAAGATTTTGCGCAGCCGTGGCGTTACGCTGCTCTATGTAATCGATGATTTCCACCAAGTCGGTGGTTGCCTCGTCAGCCCACCGAATTGTTTGCACGGGCTTTGCGGCGTTCTTCGAGCATAGTCTGAACCTTTGCCATGGCCGCATCGTGTGGCAAACGGGGCTCTTTGCTGTGCAGTGCTTCCTCGACCTTGTCGCGAAACCAAAGGTTGTAGCTTAATTCCTGTTCTTCGGTCTCGAACTCGGAAACGATGGGGGATAGCAAGACATTCATGGCGGAAAGGTTAGCACAATACGCTCGTCCTGCCAAATAACGCCAGCCTTCACCCCGTTGCAGATAGCTCCGGGTGTCATCCAATTTTGAGTGTTTATTTAACCGCAGAAGTACCTGGAATGCGGCATCTTCGCCCATGGCTTTGCCCGCGCCCGCCGCAAAGACTGCGGGCACGACTTTCTGGTGGCCTTCTACTGCAAGGGCCGTGGCGTGTGCCCCTTGTGCAACACGCGGCGCATGGCCGAGACGGCGCTCACCTGAGCGACCACATCTTCCGCCGCTTGCCAGTGCGCCAGTGGGTGCTGTCGGTGCCCAAGCGCCGGGTGTCAACTTCCACCCGGCCACCGCCGTCGATGCAGATGCCGTGGGCCAAGTGCAGGCCAGCTTGCGCAGGCGCATCCTGCGCGCCTTTGTTGGGCGTGGTTTGCTCGAGTGTTTCGAGGCCAAAGAGATGCTGGCCTACCGCCACAGCGGTTTATCGGTAGACACCAGCGTTTGCATAGCAGCGCACGACCGCGCGGGCCTGGAGCGGCTGCGCAAAGCGGGCAGCGAGCTGGTCTACCGCTGCGCCAAGCAGCACAGCGAGCCAGGTACTGACAAGCGCGGCGGCAAGGTGGATGAGATCACCCTGACGCCATTGGAGCTGATGGATCGCATTGCTGCACTGTTGACGCCACCGCGCACCCGCCGGCACCGCTATTTCGGCGTGCTGGCACCCAATTCGCCGCTCACGGTGATGGCGCAGAGCATATCGGTGCAAGCGCCGCCACCGGCGCAGGTGCAGGCCGAGCCAGCCAACACGGGTGCAGGCGAGGGCGCACTTGGGGTGAGCAACCCTTTCCCAACCTAGGCCGAGCCTGCCCAGCCGGCATCATCCAAGCGCCCGGCGCACTACCTGTGGGCGGTGTTGATCGCCCGCATCTATGAGGTGTTCCCGCTGCTGTGCCCCATCTGTGGCGGGCAGATGCGAATCATTGCGTTCATCAAGCACAGCGCCGACATTCGCCAAATACTGAAGCACATCGGGGCACAGACAAAGCCGCCGCGCATCACCCCGGCACGAGGGCCGCCTCTGTGGGATGACGGTGATGCGCAGGTGGGCGAAGGTGTCGACGTTGTGCCAGACTGGGATGAAGCGGCCCAAACGGCGCCGGACTTTGAGCTCGATCAGCGCGTCAGTTGGTGAGTTGAGTTGGTAAGGGAAGGCGACAGCGGTTTTGCCGGTTTTGCCAACGCTGCGGGGCAGGGCTGCGCCTGGCGCCGCCCAAAACGAGTCATGGCGACAAATCTCGAAAAACCTCGGCCAACTGACCCAGTAGGCACCCTTGCAGACCCCAATGAGCAGGCTTTTGATAATACAAAAGGATGCAATAATTGTTCTTATGCGGTTGGATTTCCTATCCCACTACTTGTAACTTTGCCAATACAAAGCTACCCAAACTCTTTCCGTATGTCATTGATAGAAAACTGGAAATTCCTTTGTTATCGCAATGCAAGCGGGAAGAATCAGATAGCCCCGCACTTGGCACGTTTGTCCAAATCGGGAATCATGAAACTGAGAAGAACCCTAGAGCATTTACAGGTCAAGCCTCAGACTGCCTGGAGCCGACCGCAGGCCAGTCCGACAGGAAATAACATATATGTGATACATTTCACTGACGAAAATCGTACACACCATAGACTGTTCGGTCACCATGAAATCACTTTTCAAGAGTTTGTCATCACGCTTTGCGGCGTAGAAAAGGACGGAAAATATGCACCTGCAGACTACATCTCCATTTGTACCGACAGGAAATGCGAATGCTTGGCCGCCCCAAGAAAGCACAAATGCTCATGCTTGGAACGTGGCGACGCCCTTTTCCCAGACTGGCAGACCTTACCCACTAAAAAGCCGCGATTGGATGCAAGATCCGGAAGACCGCCAAGCCTACATGGTCGCGAGCGTTGAGCAAGACATAGCCTGGCAAGTGCGCATCAACCGGGAACGGCGCGGTTGGACACAAACGCAACTGGCAAAAATGATAGGTACCAAGCAGTCAGCCATTGCCCGCATCGAAGACCCGACTTACGGCAAACATTCGCTGGTCACTTTGACAAAACTGGCAGAGGTGTTCAATTGCGCGCTTATGTTGCGATTGGTTGATTTTGAAAAATTTGCGGATGAAACCGAAGACTTGCGCGAAGACAGTCTTTACGTCAAACCCTATGAGGCAAACCATGATCAATGAGATTCAAGAAGCAAAAATCCAGCAGGCTTTGAACATACCCCACGGTTTGTTCGTGGTTGACACGTTATTGAAAACGAAATCCGATGGCCAGCAAATGCAACTGAGCTTAGGTTGGGTGGCGCCAAACGAAGGCATCAACCCGGTGGCGACGCTGGTAATGTCAGCCGACTTTGCAGCAGAGCTTGCCAAGGCTTTGGTTGCGGCAGCGAAGCCTATCAAGAGAGCGCGTTGATTAATCGTCTTGCCGTTACGGTTTGATCTGCTAAAAAGTGAATGCCGATGGTGCAGCGATCTACAAGTACCTGAACTTTGACCAGTTGGAAGAGTACGCTGACGTGGCCAAGGGCGTAACGGCCTAAGAGCCTAACCACAAGCATCAAGCCCTGCCGGTTTGGCCCGCAGCAATGCGGGCACCGGGCGGGCTTTTTTACGTCTAGTGCGCGGTGCGCGCTGCGTTTACGCCGTCATGGGATGCGCCAATAAAAAGTCGCGCACCGCCGCAAAAGAGGATTCGCGCATTTCTTCGAAATAGCCATGGCGCCCGCCGGGGATCAGGTGCAACTGCGCGCCCGCAATGCGCTGCACCAGCAAGTGCGCATTGGCCGCAGGGTTTACCTCGTCGTCGCTACCGTGGATGACCAGTGTGGGCGCGCTGATGTGTTCCAACGCATCCCAGGCATCGTGTGCCTGGCTGGCTTGGTAATGCAGGCGCCGCGCATACGGCGGTAGTGGCGCATTCCAAAGTGCGGCGATCTCCTCCACCAGCGCGCGGTTGTGCGCCATCCAAGCGGGTGTGAACGAAGTCTCCAGCAAAGCTTGGCGGTCGTTGCTGCGCAAGGCACTGTCCACGCTGGCCGGGCGCGCAACACCCTGCTTGCCCGGTGTGGTCGCTCCCAGTACCAAGGCACCTACGCGCTCAGGAAAGTCGATAGCTAGCCATTGCGCTACGCGACCACCCATGGAGATGCCGTAGACATGCGCCCGCGCCAGGCCGCAGGCGTCCAGCACCGCCAGTGCATCCTGTGCAAAACCACGTGTGCTGTAGGCCGGCTTTTCCGGCTTGCCGCTCTGGCCGGTGCCCCGGTAGTCCCAAACGATGACCTGAAAATGCGTCGCAAAATCGGCAGCGACACGATCCCACTCGCGGTGGTCGCAGGACTGCCCGGCCAATAGCAGCAAAGCGGGCCCCTGGCCTTGACATTGGTAATAGAGGCGGTTGCCGTCTTGGCAGGTAGCAAAAGGCATGGTCTTTTTGGCTAAGAAAAGTCTGCAAAATGGCTTTAGGGTGAGGAGCCTAGCACCCAGGTGCTTCGCAGGCGTTTGCTTTGCGGCTAAGGCGGGTCTGCAGCGATTATCCGGAGTCGCCTGTGTCGCATTTTCTAACCGGCTTGTCCTGGATACGCCTTTGGATTGCGCCTCTAGTTGGGCCCTGCGTCCAATGAGGCGGCCACTGGGGCACTTATCGGGCGTGGCGCTTAGACTGCGCTTTCAATCCACTTCATGCGCTGCCGGTGCAAGCCGGTCAGGCTTGGCGCGCCGAGTTCGACGCGCCTATCCCTTCTTTGCAATTGCATATGGATTGACGGGCAGCTCCTGGCTTGCGCCATCCCTGGCGTGGGCTTGGGTAGGATGGCACCCACCCACTTACAAAATGATTTCGAGGAAGATATATGCCGCTAAGCCCTGAACAATTGGACCACCTACGCAGCAAATACAGCGGTAGCGCAGCCGATATGCACGACCCGCGTTTTCAGAAAGTGGCGCAGGCTATTTTTTCTGAAGGCGGCACACGCGCCGCGCCCTATAGCGGCATACCCACTTTGTTGGCGGCGCCGGCCTTGGCGGTGGACGCCAAAGCGCCGGATTTTGGCAATTTGCAAGTGGCGCTGATGGGTGCGCCCATGGACCTGGGCGCCAGCAACCGGCCCGGTGCGCGCTTTGGCCCGCGAGCGCTGCGCGCCATTGAGCGCATTGGCCCCTATAACCATGTGCTCGATGTGGCCCCCGTACACGCATTGCGCGTAGCCGATGTGGGCGACGTGCCGTTTCGCAGCCGCTATAGCTTGCCCTTGTGCATAGAAGACCTGGAGCTGTGGTACCGGCATCTCTCAGCGCAAGGCGTGCTGCCTTTGACAGTAGGCGGCGACCATTCCATTACCTACCCGATCATGAAAGCGCTAGGTGCCAAGCAGCCGCTGGGCATGGTGCATATCGACGCGCATTGCGACACCGGTGGCGAGTTTGACCAGACGCGTTTCCACCACGGCGGCCCCTTTCGCCTGGCGGTGCTCGATGGCGTGTTGGACCCTACACGCTGTATTCAGATAGGAATCCGCGGTTCGTCTGAATACCTGTGGGAGTTTTCTAAAGACGCCGGCATGACGGTGATCCACGCAGAAGAAGTCGCTAGCATGGGTATTGCCGAAATCGTGCGCCTTGCCCGCCAGGTCGTGGGCACTGGCCCGACCTACCTTAGCTTTGATGTCGATGGCCTGGACCCGGTGTATGCGCCAGGTACCGGCACCCCCGAGATTGGCGGGCTGACCACGCGCGAGGCCTTGGCGATTTTCCATGGGCTCAAAGGCTTGAATATTTGTGGCGGCGATGTGGTCGAAGTGGCGCCGCAGTACGACCCGAGTACCAATACCGCTCAAGCGGGCGCGCAAATGTTGTTTGAAATTTTGAGCTTGATGGCTTTCAGCCCGGCGCTCAAACCTTAGGCCACGCTAAGCGCCCACTCACTGTTAACGGCACAGGCGGGACTCAGCCCTAATCGACTTTCAGCCCTGAGTCGCTTGCGGCGCAGCGTCGCGGTAATACACCTCGACTGCGCCCTTGAGCGTAATCATCAAAGGCTTGCCCTTGCGGTCACGCGTCTTGCCCGCTGCGACCTTGATCCAGCGCTCGCTGATGCAGTATTCCTCGACATCCTGGCGCTCTTTGCCGTTAAAGCGTATCCCTATGTCGTACTCAAAAACGGCGGCAACATAGTATTTGCTCTGCGGATCAGTCGACAAGTGGTCGGGCAGGGGCAGGGGAGAGGTGTTCATAAAGCGGGTGTTTTTTTCTCAGTTTCGGACTACATTTTCGCAAATCGCCGCCCGCAGTCAGCTCCGACTGTCAAGCGTGTGCAGGCTCTATAAGTCCTTGACCCGGTAGAGGGGCGGACAAGTCATCTGGCAAAAATCCGCCGGACTGGCGTTCCCACAAGGCCGCGTAGTGGCCGCCGCGTGCCAGCAGTTCGGTATGGGTTCCGCTTTCCACAATGCGCCCTTCGTCCAGTACCACCAAGCGGTCCAGGCGTGCAATTGTCGATAAGCGATGGGCAATCGCAATCACCGTTTTGCCGTCCATCATGCCGATCAATTGTTCCTGGATCGCCATCTCCACTTCGCTGTCTAAGGCCGAGGTTGCTTCGTCGAGGATCAGGATGGGTGCATCTTTCAAAATCACCCGCGCAATCGCAATACGCTGGCGCTGGCCGCCAGAGAGTTTGACGCCGCGCTCGCCAACCCGCGCATCCAGGCCGCTACGCCCCTTCATGTCTTGCAGGCCTTGAATGAAATCCCAGGCCTGCGCTTTGCGCGCGGCTTGCTCCACCTCGCTGTCGGTGCTTTGCGGTCTGCCATAGCGGATATTGGCCGCAATCGAGCGGTGCAAAAGCGAAGTGTCCTGCGTCACCATGCCGATGTTCTCCCGAACGCTGTCCTGTGTCGCGTGGGCAATATCCTGCCCGTCTATGGCTATGCGGCCTTGCTGAGGGTCGAAAAAGCGCAGCAGCAAATGCACCAAGGTGGACTTGCCGGCGCCCGAGCGACCGATCAAGCCAATGCGCTCGCCAGGGCGGATATGCAGATTAATATGCTTTAACACTTGGGCGCCGCCTTCATAGGCAAAACTCAAGTCTTCAAAACGAATTTCGCCACTCTCAACCTTGATCGCCTGCGCATCGGGCCGGTCCGTCATGCGCAGGGGCTGGGCAATGGTTTCCATACCTTCCTGCACCACGCCCAAATTTTCAAAAATTCCTGCTACTTCCCAGGATACCCAGCCCGCCGCGGTGGTGATCTGCCAGGCCAACGGAAGCGCAGTCGCAAATATTGCGACATCCAGTGCATGCGCCTGCCACAAATAGAGTCCCATAGCGGCCGTTGCGACCAGCAACAAGGCGTTCATCATCCACAGCGTAAAAATAAATAAGGTCACCAGGCGCATGTGTTGGGACACTGCGCGCACATGGGTGTGAATAACGTCCTGCACGTGGCGGTCTTCATCGCTGGGCCGCGCAAACAGCTTGACGGTAAGGATATTGGTATAGGTGTCCACTACCCGCGCTACCACGCGCGAGCGTTGCTCTGAACTGAGCTTGGACAAATCGCGCATGCGCGGTACAAAGTAGTACAAAAATCCGATGTAGGAGGCAAACCAGCATATTGTGGGAATCGCCAGGCGCCAGTCCGACAGGCACATCAACACCACCGTAGTCAGGCCATAAATCAGGATGTACCAAACAGCGCGAACACCCGAAACTGCACTCTCGCGCAATGAGTTACCGGTTTGCATTACCCGGTTGGCAATGCGACCGGCGAAATCATCCTGGAAGAACGGCCAGCTCTGGCGTACGACATGCCAGTGGTTTTGCCAGCGTACCAAACTGGTGAAGGCGCCCATCACGGCATTGAAGCGCAGTAGACTATCAAACAGCAAGGCAGCTGGGCGCAAGAGCAGCAGAAAAATTAGCATCAAACCCAGCATCGGACCCGCTTCGCGCAACGCTGTCTCTCGGTCAATCGCGGTCATCAGCCCGACTAGTTTGCCTATCAGGAGTGGCATGACGGTATCGCTAAGTGCCACCAACAGACAACTGAGCAGCATGGCAAAAAAAAGCGCTCTGGACTGGCGCAGGAAGTGCCAGTAGAAGGCTATCAGTCCCTTAGGTGGTGTTTGCGCGGGAGGGCTGGCAACGGCGGAAATCCGCGATTCAAAGTAGTCGAAAAGTGCGCTAAACATGAGTTGACTTTAGCGCAAAACCAAGCAGGCCTTGTCCGCGCTAACTTTGGCGTTAAGCGGTGAATTCAAAATAGCGTTGGAAGCTAAACGCAATCGTCGCCATCAATACGGTGGTGCCAAACATCAGCGAAGCCCCTAGGCCAAGCACCGTCAGGCCTTGGGTTTGTCCCGCCGCATCTTCCGGCTCTGCCTGCGGATTAAAGCGCGCGTTCCAGGCGGGTGCATCCATCAGGCCATAGCGGATAGCGACCAGCGCAGAGGCGGCCAACGCGAATCCGCCAAAGGGAATTAGCACCCAGCTCCACAAGTCATCCAAACCCAGTGTGCGGGCGCGCACAACGCCATACCAACCCGCTAGGCAAGGCAGCAGAGTCAGCCAGGCCCAGCGGTCAAAGCGCCCGGCCAGGTAGAGGCGCTGCAAGCCCAGTGAACCTAGCAGCAGAGTGAGCCACACGGTGAAGGTTTTATTTTTCATAGGGCGCATTGTCGTCGCTGGCATGCAGGTCCAATCCAAACACGCGAACCCAGCGCGCCCGACTAGGGTCGGCACACGGGCAGAAGTCAGTGCGCACCCGCCCCAGCGCGCAGAAAAGTCGCTTAACTTAGGTTAGGCGCGCCACTTTCTTGCGGTGGCTGTTGGTCACCTAAGCCTAAGCTGCACTGCATCAGCACAACGTCAAGCCAGCGCTCAAATTTCCAGCCGCAAGCGCTGAGCACGCCGGCATGGGAAAAACCGCATGCGCTGTGCGCGCCTATGGATGCCAGATTGGCGGAATCGCCAATGACCGCGATCAGCTTGCGCACACCGGCACGCTCGGCGCTGGACATCAGCTCGCTCAAAAGCAGGCGTCCCCAACCCTTGCCGGCCACCAGCGGGCTCAGGTAGAGCGAGTCTTCGGCTGAAAAACGGTAAGCGGGGCGCGGCTTAAACCAGTTGCAATAGGCAAAACCGACAACTTGCCCCGAGTCTTCCAACACCAGGAAGGGCAGCCCTTTGGCTAACACGTCCGCGCGGCGCGCCCGCATGTCCGCTTCGGTCGGCGGGTCGATTTCGAAAGTACCCGTTCCGTGCAGTACATGGTGACGGTATATACCTGTGATGGAAGCCAGGTCGGCGTCCGTGCTGGGGCGGATCAGAGGCATGGTTTGGGAAAAGATATAATCGAGGGCTATTCTGAGTGTCACTGGCCGGGTGGTCAGTTGCGTGTCTCAACTCCGAATTTTATGGTTGAAACTCATTTCAATCTCCCCGAAGGATAAATCATGGTCGTTATTCGACTCGCCCGTGGTGGTGCTAAAGCCCGCCCGTTTTTCAGTATCGTCGTCGCCGACAAGCGCACCCGTCGTGATGGCCGCTTTATCGAGCGAATCGGTTTTTACAACCCGATTGCCACCGCCAATGAAGAGCGCATTCGCATTGCGCAGGATCGCTTGACCTACTGGAAAGGCGTTGGCGCCCAGGCTTCGCCTACGGTGGAGCGTCTGATCAACCAGGCCGCAGTCAGCGCGCCGGTAGCAGCCTAAATAGTCCCTTGAAGGGCTTGCGCCTCGCGGTGCAAGCCCTTTGCGGCACACCCTATTTCGCATGATCGCAGGCCTGGAGCCCGCAGAGCTTCCGGCAGATGCCATTGAGGTGGCGCGCATCGGCGAGGCTTGGGGTGTCAAAGGCTGGTTCAAGGTATTGCCATTTAGCGCCCAGCCCGAGGCGCTTTTTTCTTCTAAGCGTTGGTACTTGCTGCCTACTGAGCGAGGTACCCCCACGTTTACCGGTGTGGTCAAAATCGCCATCAAAGAAGCCAAAGAGCATTCCGATACGGTTGTAGCCAGTGCCCATGAGGTGCTGGACCGTGATGCTGCGCAGGCTTTGAGGGGCGCACGTGTGTTTGTCCCGCGCTCCAGTTTCCCTACCGCCGATCCCGACGAATACTACTGGGTGGATTTGATCGGCCTAGACGTGATCAACCGGCAGGATGAGCCTATGGGTTGCGTGCGCGAGCTGCTATCGACCGGTGCGCAAACCGTGTTGGTGCTGGAGTATTTAGCACAGGGCAAGGTGCAGGAACGCATGATTCCCTTTGTCTCGGCCTTCATCGACGAGGTGGATCTGCTTGGCCGGCGCATCCGCGTGGACTGGCAAAGCGACTACTAGGGGGCGGGGCCGTGCGTTTTGACGTCATCACCCTGTTTCCCGACTTGTTTGAGCCATTTTTGCGCACCGGCATCACCCGGCGTGCTTTTGAGTCGGGGCAGGTACAGGTTTGTGTGCACAACCTGCGTGACCACGCCGAAGGCAATTACCGCCGCGTGGATGACCGGCCTTTTGGCGGCGGTCCGGGCATGGTCATGATGGCCGAGCCTTTGACCCTGGCGCTGGCGCACACCCAGGCGCAGCGATCAAGGCCCGCCAAAGTCATTTTGTTTTCTCCCCAAGGCCGCGTGTTGGACCACGGCACCGTGCAGCGATGGGCGGCCAGCGAGGGGGCGGTGCTGGTATGCGGTCGCTATGAAGGTTTGGACCAGCGCTTTGTGGACCGCTATGTCGACGAGCAAATCAGCCTGGGAGACTTTGTGGTGTCCGGCGGCGAGTTGCCGGCCATGCTCTTTCTTGACGCGATTGCCCGTTTGCAGCCCGAGGTGCTTAGCGACGCCCAAAGCCACCAGCAGGACAGCTTCAACCCTGCATTGGATGGTTTGTTGGACTGCCCGCATTACACACGTCCTGAAGATTGGCAAGGCCGCCTTGTGCCCGAGGTACTGCTGTCGGGCCACCACGAGCGCATAGAGCGATGGCGGCGTGATCAACGCTTGTTGCTGACAGCCAGGCTGCGCCCCGAGCTGATTGCTGCGGCCAGGGCAGCCGGTGCGTTGGACGCCGAGGATGAAAAATTGTTGCGTGGCACGCCCTAGCGCCCTGACTTGGCGAGCCAAGTTCGGGTTGAAGCTGCGCCTTGCCTGGATTGTTATAATGAGCGGCTAACCGATCCTCTGCATGGCCATATAAGGCGCAGCAATGGTGCTGACACGACAAGGTGACCCTCTAGGGTTCCGGCGCTTGCATGATCACGAAAGAAGCTATGAACCTTATCCAAATTCTGGAACAAGAGGAAATCGCGCGTTTGGGTAAAACCATCCCCGATTTCTCCCCTGGTGACACTGTCATCGTTAGCGTCAATGTGGTCGAGGGCACCCGCAAGCGCGTCCAGGCCTACGAAGGCGTGGTGATTGCCAAGCGCAATCGCGGTCTGAACAGCGGTTTTATCGTCCGCAAAATTTCCAGCGGTGAAGGCGTTGAGCGTACATTCCAAACCTATAGCCCACTGATCGCTGGTATCGAAGTGAAGCGTCGTGGCGATGTGCGTCGCGCCAAGCTGTACTACCTGCG
>JBBAPY010000054.1:0-14830 GCA_040400635.1 Rhodoferax sp. | reverse complement strand
TACGCGATGGACTTGGTCATCCCCCAGGTTTTGCGACATGCTTTGTTCCACGGCTAGCTCGGTAGCCGCGGTAATGCGTTCAAAGCTATGCATCACACCCTTGGGCTGGCCGGTGGAGCCAGAGGTGTAAATCAGCATGGCGAGGTCGGTGCCCGCACGGTGTGGCTGACCGGCCATGGGCGAGGTGCGGGCGGTGATGGCGTCCCATGTTTCGTAAGAGGTAGCAGGCGCCAGGGGCAGGGCGATGCGTGGCATACCGGAGGGTACACCGGGCTCCTGGTCCGGCCAGGTGTCTAACTTGCCTACAAACAGCAGGCTCGATTCGCTGTGTTCCAGAACAAAGCGGATGGTTTGCGCGCTTTCGGTGGGGAAAATGGCCACCGTGGTGTAGCCGGCCATCCAAATAGCCAGTTCCGTCATGAAAAAATGGGCACAGTTTTTGGACAGAATGGCAATGCGCGCGCCGGGTGCAAAGCCCAGCGATTGCAAATGGGTCGCCATGCGTCGGGACTCTTCCATGGTCTGGGCCCAGGTGTAGTTCACCACGCGACCGCCACCCAGCGGCTGGGTCAGGTACACCTGCTGGGCGCGCTCTTTCTCGTGGTGGTAAACATAGTCGAGAATGAGCTTGGCGGGGCTGGTCATAGGGAGTCTCCTTCGGGTTTTTTCGAGTTCAAATTCATTCTAGGGTGAGTTTCGCACCAGGGCCCAAAGCCTCATGCATTGGAGGTCCTGTGCATATTTCGAATAAATGCATCAAATTCATATAAAAGTGCCTGTGGGTAAAAGCGTTTAGGCGAGCCAAAAGCGCAATCTACACAGGACAGAACTGTATGGTCGGGTTTGTAAACGCGCCTATAAGTCACTTCGATTTAGCGACCCACGCTGTCTGAACGCCACGCTTGCACTTGATGTCTGGGTGTCGCTTAGCGGACACGGCCGCCTAATGCGGGCGTCATGCTGGCCGCCCCCGTCGGACCGCTTGCCCTGTTTATCGCCATAGTGTGGACTGTATTGGGCTTGCATAATTTCCACAAAATAATTAGAGATTTTGTTAAAATTGCCTGATTCACTAGAATGAAGTGTGTATCCCCTTCAAGTCGTACAGTTTTGTAACTCACCTTCCGAACGCACGATGTCTTATTTCACCCATTTTTCACCACTTGCGCTTGCACGCATTCTTATGCTCACTGTGGGTATGGCACTGGTCCTGCCCGCATGGGCGTATAAAACCGAACGCGTCTGCGAAATGACCGAGCAGACCGCCAAAGCGAAGTCCCGCAAGGTTTGCAAGACTTTTCTGGTGATGACCGAGGCCCAGAAAGCGGCAACCGGCAAAAAAGAAGAAAAGAAGGAAGAGAAAAAGGGCGGGCACCACTAGGCCTTTCAGCCCGGTGTTAGTGCCGATTCCAGGGCTGCGGTGGCACTCAGCCACTGATCTTCCAGGCTTTGCAGTTCTGCGTTAATGGCCTTCAGGCGCTTACCCAGCGAGGCGATTTCATGGGGTGTCGGGTTGCTGCTGATCTGGCTTTCGAGCTGGCTGCCTTCGGTGCTCAAGGCCTGCATGCGCGCATCGAGCCGGGCTATCTCTTTTTCCCATTTGCGTTTTTCGGCCGTCGCCGCCGGCAGCGGTTTGGCGATCGGCGCGGCTTTGGCTGCAGCCAGTGCTTTGTTGGCCTGCACCTGTTCCTGGCGTATGGCTTCGCGCGCGCGCTTGGCCTCGTCGAGTAAATAGCGCTGGTAGTCGTCTAAGTCGCCGTCAAAGGGCGCGACCCCGCCGTGCGAGACCATCCAGAACTCGTCACACACCGAGCGCAGCAATGCGCGGTCGTGGCTGACCAGCATCACCGTGCCTTCAAACTCGTTGATCGCCATGCCCAGGGCTTCGCGCGTAGCCAGGTCCAGGTGGTTGGTAGGTTCGTCCAGCAACAAGAGGTTGGGCCGTTGCCAGACAATCATGCACAGCACCAACCGGGCTTTTTCGCCACCGCTCATGCTGCCCACGGCCTGCTTGACCATATCGCCGCTGAAGTTAAACGTGCCTAAAAAGCTGCGCAAGTCCTGCTCGCGGGTGGCCTGGCCGGCCAGCTTGGATTGGGCGGTCAGGTCTTTGACCAGGCGGATCATGTGCTCTAGTGGCGTGTCGAGGGGGCGCAGCACGTCCAGTTCTTGCTGCGCGAAATAGCCAATGTTCAGGCCTTTTCCCTCGGTGACTTCGCCGCCGATGGGCGCCAGGTCGCGCGCCACGGTTTTGACCAGTGTGGACTTGCCTTGGCCGTTGGCGCCCAAGATGCCGATGCGCTGCCCGGCCAGCACCGAGCGGCTGACGTTGCGCACGATGATGGTGGGAGGGCTGCCCGGCGCGGCGTCGTCGGGCGCGGGGTAGCCAAAGCTGACGCCCGAGAGCGACAGCATGGGGTTGGGCAAATTGGCCGGTTCTTTGAACTCAAAGCTAAATTCCGCTTCGGCCAGTAGCGGCGCAATCTTTTCCATGCGATCCAAGGCCTTGACGCGGCTTTGCGCTTGCTTGGCTTTGCTGGCCTTGGCCTTGAAGCGGGCAATAAATTTCTGCAAGTGCGCAATTTTTTCCTGCTGCTTGGCATAAGTGTTTTGCTGCAACAGCATTTGCTCGGCGCGCATATCCTCGAACTTGCTGTAATTGCCGCCGTAGCGCATCAGCTTGCCGCCGTCGATATGCAGGGTGACGTTGGTCACCGCGTCCAAAAATTCCCGGTCATGGCTGATGACCAACATGGTGCCTTCATAGCGCTTGAGCCAGGCTTCCAGCCATACCAGCGCGTCCAAGTCCAAGTGGTTGGTGGGCTCGTCCAGCAGCAGCAAATCAGAGGGGCACATCAGCGCGCGCGCCAATTGCAGCCGCATGCGCCAGCCGCCCGAGAAGCTGTTCACCGGGTTTTCTAACTCGGTGGTTTTAAAGCCCAGGCCCAGGATCAGCGCCTGCGCGCGTGAAGGTGCGTCGTGTTCACCGGCGTCGTGCAGCGCCATGTAGGCGTTAGCCATGCGGTCGCCATCATCGCCCGCTTCGGCAGATTGCACTTCGGCGCGGGCGCTGCACAAAATCGTGTCGCCCTCAATCACAAACTCGGTGGCACTTTGGCTGGTCTCGGGCATGTCCTGCGCCACCTGGCCCATACGCCATTGCGTGGGAATGTAGTACTCGCCGGAGTCTTCGTGCAAAAGCCCGGTGAACAAGGCAAAGAGGGACGATTTGCCCGCACCATTGCGCCCGACCAGGCCGACTTTTTCACCCGGATTGATGGTGACCGAGGCGTGTTCGAGCAAGACCTTGGCGCTGCGGCGCAAGGTGACGTTTTTTAATGTGATCATGAAACGAGCGCTTCGCGGGTGAGCAGCAAGACCTGGTCTTCCCCCGCACTGGTGGGCAGCCACACCGCGGCTAATGCGGGAAAGGCGGCTTCAAAAAAAGCGCTCTCGTGGCCGATTTCCAGCACGAGCACGCCTTGGGGATGGAGATGCTGCGGCGCATCGCGCAGCAGGCGGCGTACAAAGTCCATGCCGTCGCTTCCGCCATCGGTATTGCCGTCCAGCGCCAGCGCTGGCTCCGCTTGGAATTCGGGCGGCAGGCAGGCCATGCTGTGGGCGTTGACATAGGGCGGATTGCACAGCAACAGGTCATAGGGCCCTTGCGCATGCAAGGTCGGTGATTGCAAGCAGTCCGATTGCAGCAGCGTGATGCGCGCCTGCAGTCCATGGTCTGCCACATTGAGGGCTGCCACATCCAGTGCGTCTCGCGACAGGTCGCTGGCGCAGACCACGGTATCGGGATACACATGGGCCGCGATGATGGCCAGACTGCCGTTGCCGGTACACAGGTCCAACACCTGTCGCGTGCCTTCATGCAAAAAATAGTCGATACCGCCACCCACCAGCAATTCGGCAATCAGCGAGCGCGGCACGATCACGCGTTCATCCACATAAAAAGCAAAGCCTTGCAGCCAGGCCTGACGTGTCAGGTAGGCGGCAGGTTTACGGCTGCTGATGCGTTTTGCGATAAGCGCTTCGCAGGCGCTTTGCTGCGCAGCAGATAGTGCAGCCGGGGTATCGGTGCCGTCCAGTGCGGTATCCAGAGGCAAGCCCAGCTGCCACAAAACCAGCCACGCGGCTTCGTCCAAGGCGTTATCGGTGCCGTGGCCGAAAGCAAGCTGGGCGGCTTGAAGCTGACGGGCGGATTGTTCGACCAGGTCGCGCAGCTTCATGCCAGCGCAAGCGCATGCAGGCGCTCCAGTACCCGTCGGTAGATATTTTTCAGCGGCTCGATGTCGGCCACCGCCACATACTCGTTGATTTTGTGAATCGTTCCGTTCGGTGGGCCCAGTTCCACGACTTGGGGGCAGATTTGCGCAATAAAGCGCCCGTCGCTGGTACCCCCGGTGGTTGATAGCTGGGTAGCAATGCCGGTTTCGTCGTGGATGGCTTGCGTTACTGCCTCCACCAGGGCGCCCGGTGTGGTCAGGAAGGGCAGGCCGCCGATGGTCCAGGCCACGTCATATTGCAGGCTGTGGCGGTTGAGCACTGCGCACAGGCGTTGTTGCAAAGACTCGGTGCTGGACTCCGTGCAAAAGCGGAAGTTGAAATCCACTACCACTTGGCCGGGGATCACATTGCTCGCGCCGGTGCCACCGTGGATGTTGCTCACTTGCCAACTGGTGGGCTGGAAAAAAGCATTGCCTTCGTCCCAGCGCACTGCAACCAGTTCGGCCAGCGCCGGTGCCAGCCGGTGGATGGGGTTGTCGGCCAGTTGCGGATAGGCGATATGGCCTTGCACGCCATGCACCGTGAGCTTGCCGCTCATGGTGCCACGGCGGCCGTTTTTAATCATGTCGCCAGTGCGCTCTACCGAGGTGGGCTCCCCCACTATGCAGTAGTCCAGTACTTCGCCACGCGCTTTAAGTAGTTCGCAGACCACCACGGTACCATCGACCGCGGGGCCTTCTTCGTCGCTGGTAATGAGTAGGGCGATATTCAAGGCGACGTCGGGCTGCTGCGCCAGGAATTCTTCAATGGCGACCACAAAAGCAGCCAGCGAGGTCTTCATGTCGCTGGCACCACGGCCATAGAGCTTGCCGTCGCGGTGACTGGGACTAAAGGGTGGGCTGTCCCACTGAGTCAGTGGCCCGGTAGGCACTACGTCAGTGTGGCCGGCAAATACCAGTGTCTTGGCTGTCTTGGCGTTTGCATGCGTAACAGCGCGTTTAGCCCATAAATTGCTAACGCGAAAATCGGCGGGACCGCTCTCAATGGTTTCGCACACAAAGCCCAATGGTGCCAAGCGCGCTGCAATCAATGCCTGGCATCCACCGTCGGTGGGCGTGGGCGAGGGCATGCTGAGCAGTTGCTCCGTCAGCCGCAAGGTGGCATGGTTATCGTGTGAAGGCATCAAGATTTCAAGGAGCGGGTATCGGAGGGCTTGACGACGGGAAGCTGGCGCCGTCGTGGATAGGCCCTTTAGTCACGCAGCAGTTCATTGAGTGAGGTTTTAGCGCGGGTCTGCGCATCTACGCGTTTCACAATGACAGCGCAGTACAAGCTGTATTTGCCGTCGGCGCTGGGCAGATTGCCCGACACCACCACCGAACCGGAGGGAATGCGGCCGTAGCTCACTTCGCCCGTGGCACGGTCGTAAATTTTGGTGCTTTGGCCGATATACACACCCATAGAAATGACCGAGTTTTCTTCCACGATTACGCCCTCGACAACTTCAGAGCGGGCGCCGATAAAGCAGTTATCTTCGATGATGGTGGGACCGGCTTGCATGGGCTCGAGCACGCCGCCGATACCCACGCCACCGCTGAGGTGCACGTTTTTCCCGATTTGGGCGCAAGAGCCTACGGTAGCCCAGGTATCGACCATGGTGCCTTCATCGACATAGGCGCCGATATTGACGTAAGAGGGCATCAGAATCGCGCCTTTGCCGATGTAGCTGCCACGGCGCGCTACCGCGGGCGGCACCACGCGCACGCCAGCGGCCTTCATGCCCGCTTCGTCCATGTGCGAAAACTTGGTTTGCACCTTGTCGTAAAAGCCCAGCTCACCGGCTTTGATCACGCTGTTGTCTTTCAGGCGGAAACTCAGCAATACGGCTTTTTTAATCCATTGGTGCGTAGTCCATTGGCCCACGCTTTGGCGCGTCGCGACACGCAGGCTGCCGTTATTGAGTTGGCTGATCACATGCTCCACCGCATCGCGCACTTCTTGCGACGCAGAGTTGGAGGAGATATTGGCACGGTCTTCCCATGCGGCGTCCACAATGGTTTGGAGTTGTTGTGTCATAAAAAAGCTTTCGGTTCAGAACAGTGTTGATCAGGTAGGGGCTTATGAGGTGCTGCGCACAAAAGCCGCAATACGGTGCGCCGCTTCCAAACATTCAGCGGTTTGAGCGACCAACGCCATGCGCACATAGCCGGCGCCCGGGTTGTGTCCCTGCGCGCTGCGCGCCAGGTAGCTGCCGGGCAAAACCGTGACATTGTAGGCAGCGTAGAGCGCGCGGGCGAAGTCCTCGTCGCTTCCGCGCACCTTGGCCCAGAGGTAAAAGCCCGCGTCGGGTAAACGCACGTCCAGCACTTGGGCCAGTACCGGCGTGACCGCATGGAATTTTTCACGGTACAGGGCGCGGTTTTCCAGCACATGGTTTTCGTCTTGCCAAGCGGCGATGCTGGCGCTTTGCACCACCGGGCTCATGGCACTGCCGTGGTAGGTCCGGTAGCGCAGAAACTGCGCCATCAGCGCTGCGTCCCCGGCGCAAAAACCGCTGCGCATGCCAGGCACATTGCTGCGCTTGGACAGGCTGGTAAAGGCCACCAGGTTTTTGAAGTCACCGCGACCGAGTTGCGCCGCAGCTTCCAGGC
The DNA here is from genome assembly GCA_040400635.1 of Rhodoferax sp. Taxonomy (GTDB): domain Bacteria; phylum Pseudomonadota; class Gammaproteobacteria; order Burkholderiales; family Burkholderiaceae_C; genus Allorhodoferax. The sequence goes on along the minus strand of JBBAPY010000054.1, from coordinate 7,943 downwards.
CCCCTAAGGGAGGTGTATCACGGAAATAAATTTCGCTGTAGCACTCGTCCGATGCGATCACAAAGCCATAGCGATCGCTGAGCGCAAACAAGGTCTTCCATTCTTGCAACGGCATGACTGCACCGGCCGGGTTGCCAGGGCTGCATACAAACAACAACTGCGTGCGCGCCCAGACGTCCTCGGGCACTGAGGCCCAGTCCTGGGCGAAATTGCGTTCGGGAATCGAGGCGACGTAATAGGGCTCGGCGCCGGCCAGCAAGGCTGCGCCTTCGTAAATTTGGTAAAAGGGATTGGGGCACAGCACCAAGGGTTTGGGCTGGCCGGGCTGGTTGGCGATGATGGTTTGCGCAAACGCAAACAAGGCCTCACGCGAACCGTTGACCGGCAGTATTTGATCGTTGGCGCGCACTGCAATCTGATAGCGCTTTTGCAACCACTGGGCGATGGCTTCGCGCAAAGTTGCTTCGCCTGCAGTGGCTGGATAAGCGGCCAAACCGGCGCCTTCGATGGCTCTGCAATAGGCTTGCTTAATGAGATCCGGGGTCGCGTGGCGCGGTTCGCCGATGCCCAAACTGATAGGGCTCAATTGCTTATCAGGCACGATGCCGCTAAAAAGTTGCCGCAAGCGTTCAAACGGATAGGCGTGGAGCAGTGGCAAATGCACATTCATAGCGGTGTATTATCGTTCAACAGAGCGTTTGCACGCGGTGCTGGACGTCGGCGGCAAGCTGTGCTGCCTATCTGTAGCGGAGAGTTATATATGAGTGAAAACGCGAGCGATAGCACGCCTTACCAGGTTTTGAACCTAGTGGGTGCAATTGATTTTTTGGGCGATGTGCAAGCAGTCTCCGAATTGCTACAGCCCTTGGTGATCAGTTTGGGTAAAGATATCGGCGAGCTAGAGCGCCTGCTAGGCCAGGGTGATATGCCAGGCGTCGCCCGCACCTTGCATTCGCTCAAAGGATTTATACCCGTGTTTTGCCATGCCGCATTTGCCGCTGAATTGGTGGACATCGAAAAGCGCAGCCGCAGCGATGGCAAGCTGCAGATGCGTCCTGAGGTGGAGGCCTTGCTGCATCCCTTGCGCCAGCTGGTACAAGAATCCAACCATTTTTTGCAGCAAGCAGGTCGCTAGAACGCTTGGACGAACATGCTTGGCTAGGCAGTCGCCTGCATGAAGGCGTCGCACGGTATCATGGCGGCCCCGGTCCGTGTCGTTGCGGTCGGCTTATTTCAATTAAATCAACCACTTAGACGTTTCTAGAAGTCCCTGTGCGCCTCAATTCCATCAAGCTGTCGGGTTTCAAGTCTTTCGTCGAGCCCACCAATTTCCTACTGCCAGGCCAATTGGTCGGTGTGGTGGGCCCCAACGGCTGCGGCAAGTCCAACATCATGGATGCGGTACGCTGGGTCTTGGGCGAGAGCCGCGCCAGCGAACTGCGCGGCGAGTCCATGCAGGACGTGATCTTCAACGGTACGACCTCACGCAAAGCGGCCAGCCGTGCCAGTGTCGAGTTGGTATTTGACAATTCGGACCACCGTGCTGGAGGCCAATGGGGCCAGTTCACCGAAATTGCCGTGCGCCGGGTGCTAACGCGCGATGGCACCTCCAGTTACTTCATCAACAACCAGGCCGTGCGACGACGCGACGTGCAGGATGTGTTTCTCGGCACGGGCCTGGGGCCGCGCGCCTACGCCATCATCGGGCAAGGGACGATTAGCCGCATTATTGAATCCAAGCCCGAAGAGCTGCGCTTGTTTTTGGAAGAAGCAGCAGGTGTATCCAAATACAAAGAGCGCCGCCGCGAGACTGAAAACCGGCTGTCCGATACGCGCTCCAATCTGACGCGGGTGGAAGACATTCTGCGCGAACTCAACAGCAGTCTGGAAAAACTAGAGCGCCAGGCCGAAGTTGCGCAAAAGTACCAGACCATGCAAACCGATGTCACGCGCAAGCAGCACCAGATATGGTTTTTGCGTCGCGCTGAAGCGCAGGCAGAGCAGGTCAAAGTGCAGCGCGATGCGCAAGCTGCGGTTAACGCGCTGGAGTCGCGCATGGCCGATGTGCGCCATATCGAGGCAGAACTGGAGCAAGTGCGCCAAGCGCATTACGCTGCGGCCGACGAAGTGAACCAAAGCCAGGGCTTGCTCTACGAAGCAAGCGCCGAAGTGGGTCGCCTAGAGGCTGAAATCCGCTACGTGGTGGAGAGCCGCCAGCGCGTGGAGCAGCGCTTGCTGATGCTGCAAGCCCAAAGCACGCAATGGGCCGAGCGCCGTGCCCAGGCTTTCATTGACCAGGAACAATTGTTGGTTTCGCGAGAAACCGGCGCCGAGCAAGCCGAGATGCTCGATGCGCAGACGCAGGAGCAGGCCCAGCATTTGCCCGCGCTGGAAGAAGCCCTGCAAAGCGCGCAGTCCGCCGCCGTGGCGCAGCGCGATGCCGTGGCCCAGGTGCAACAAGCCTTGAGTGTGCTGGCTTCAGAGCAGCGCAATATTCAGGAACAAAGCCGCCAGCTCAGTTCCCGTCGCGACCGCCTGAGCGCTGACCGCAATGCCCTGACGCAGACCGACGACGCCCGCTTGCAGGATTTGCAAGCCCAATGGGAGCGGGCCCGTGCGGTGGCCGAAGAATCCTTGGAGCGCTTGCACAGCTTGCAGGAAAGCGTGCCCGAGCTGGACGAGGCGCGGCGCACCCAGCAGCTGCAGGTCAACACCGATGCGGCAAGGTATGCCGACGTCTCGGCCCGCCTAGAAGCGCTCAAGGCCCTGCAAGAGCGCTTGCGTACCGATGAAAAACTCAAGCCTTGGCTGAGTAAACACGGCTTGCTCGATTTGCAGGGTTTGTGGACCCGCATCCAGGTGCAGGCCGGATGGGAAAACGCCCTGGAGGCCGCCTTGCGCGACCGCCTGGGAGCGTTGGAGGTGTCCAAGCTGGAAATGGTGCAGGCCTTTATCCAGGATCTTCCGCCGGTTAAATTGTCGTTCTTCACCCGACCCTTAGCGGGGCGCGCCGGTGCCCCAAGTGGCATGACGGCCTTGGCTGACAAAGTGCAAGTGCATGACGCTGGCCTGGCTGCCGTGCTGTCCGAGTGGTTGCGCGGCTGCTACGCCGCCCTGGACATGGACCAGGCGTTTGCGCAGCGCGCCCAGTTGCAAGCGGGTGAAACCCTTTTCCTTGCCCAGGGCCATGCGGTGGGCGCGCATAGCGTCAGTTTTTATGCGGCAGACGCCGAGCAGGCGGGTTTGCTGGCGCGGGCGCAGGAAATTCAGAATCTGGAAAAAGATGTGCGTGCCCAGGCCATGATGGCCGAGGCATCGCGCAGCGCACTCCATCGGGCCGAAAGCGCTTATGCCCAATGCGCGGAGCAACTGGTCGACGTGCGGCGTCAAGCGCAGGAAAGCCAGACCCAAAGCCACAGCCTGGAAGTGGAGGTTCTGCGCCTGAACCAGTTGGCAGAGCAAACCCGCCAGCGCAGCAGTGAAATCGAGGCCGATGCGGCTGAGGTGGATGCCATGCTGGAAGACCTGGCGGCGCGCTCAGAGGAAGCACAAGCGCGCTTTGAAACCTTGGACATGCAACTGGGTGAAAGCCAGGAGGCGCACGCAGCGCTGGAAGAGCGCGTCATGGCGGCGCAAGCCCAGCTAGACCAGAGCCGCGAGCAGCTGCGCAGCTTGGAGCGCCAAGTGCAAGAGCAAATGTTTAACCAGCGCAGCTTGCTTGCGCGGGCGCAGGAAATTGAGCGTTCGCTGCAAACCGCTGATGCGCAGACCGTGGCCGTGGCCGAAGAAGTGGCGCGCGGGCAGGCCGAATTGCAGGAGCTGTCTGACGTCGCCGCGCAAGCAGGTTTACAAAGTGCATTAAGCCTGAAAGCAGAGCGCGAGCAAGCCCTGGGCGCCAAGCGCAGCGCCTACGAAGATTTGACCGCGACCTTGCGTAGCCACGAGGAGCGCCGTCTGCAGCTAGAGCGCGAGCTCGATCCTATGCGCCAGCGCATTACCGATTTGCAGCTCAAAGAGCAGGCCGCACGCCTGGGCTTTGAGCAATACGAAAACCAGTTGTTTGAAGCCCAGGCCGATCTGGACGCCCTGGCCCAAAGCTTGGAAGGCACTAGCATCCGACTTTCTGCCCTGCAAGGAGAAATAGACCGTTTGCACCGCGAGATTGCCGCTTTGGGCGCGGTCAACCTGGCCGCCTTGGACGAACTTACCAGCAGCCGAGAACGCAAAGAATTTTTGGATGCCCAAAGCCTGGATTTGAACGAGGCCATGAGCACCCTGGAAGACGCGATTCGCAAGATTGATGCGGAAACGCGCGAACTGTTGGCAGAAACCTTCAACGAAGTCAATCGCCACTTCGGCGAGATGTTCCCGGTGCTGTTTGGCGGCGGCAATGCACGCCTGGTGATTACGGGCGATGAGATTTTGGACTCCGGCGTGCAGGTAATTGCGCAGCCGCCAGGCAAAAAAAACCAGACCATCCATTTGCTTTCGGGTGGCGAAAAAGCGCTGACCGCCATTGCGCTGGTGTTTGCCATTTTCCAGCTCAACCCGGCGCCTTTTTGTTTGCTCGACGAGGTGGACGCGCCCCTGGACGACGCCAATACCGAGCGCTACACGCGACTGGTACAGCGCATGAGCGCGGGCACGCAGTTTTTGTTCATCAGCCACAACAAAATTGCCATGGAAATGGCTGAGCAGTTAATTGGCGTCACCATGCAGGAGCAAGGTGTGTCGCGAATTGTGGCGGTGGACATGGAAGCTGCCGTGGGGCTGGTGGAGGCAGCATGAGCGAGTTTCAAATTGGCCTCTTGGTACTGGGCGCTTTGGTTGTGCTGGGTGTACTGGTGCAAAGTCTCTGGACTGCCCGCGCCAATGCCCCCCGCCAGGCCGACGCACAGGCAGATGCGGCCGAGCAAGATGGCAATCCCAGCTTTACCGAACCGGTATTTGACGACTCGAGTTTTAGTAATTTGAATTTTGCAGTGACCGCACCGCGCCGCCCGGCCATCGACAGCCTTATTGATGCGGTAGCAGCGGTTAATTTGGACCCCATGGTCTCGGCCGTTTCTGGCGATGCGGCGGTGGCCGCTTTTCCCGGCAGCTGGCGCGTGGGCAGCAAACCGTTTTTGATCGAAGGCTATAACGCGGATGCCCAGGAGTGGGAAACACCGGCGCCCGGCGCCCGCTACATGGCTTTTCAGACCGCGGTGCAATTGGCCAACCGTGCAGGCGCCCTCAACGATATCGAGTATTCCGAGTTCGTGGTCAAAACCCAGGCTTTTGCCGATGCCATGAACGCAACGCCCGAGTTTCGTGAAATGCGCGATGAGGTGGCGCGGGCCAAGGAATTGGATAATTTCGCCAGCCAGAACGACGCCCAACTGGGCTTGAATCTGCGTGCCCGCCATGCCGCCTGGAGCCCGGGCTACATCACCCAGGTGGCGGCCCAACACGGTTTTGTGCCTGGCCAATTGCCCGGACGCATGGTGCTGCCCGCGCCGGTCGACGGTCTGCCGCCCTTGCTGGCGCTAAGCTTTGACAGCCAGGCCGCGTTGGCGGAAGACCCGGCCCAATCCGCGATTTTTGACATCGTCTTTCATTTGGATGTACCGCAGGTGGACCGCGCCGAACAAGCCTTTGAACGCATGTGCCATGCCGCGCAGGCGATGGGCAACAGTATGGACGGCATTGTGACCGACGATAACGGCCAGGCTTTGCCTCACCAAGCGTTGGAATCCATCAGCCAGGAATTGTTCCAGCTGTATGACCGTCTGGGGCAACGTGACTTTCCCGCCGGTTCTGCACTGGCGCGGCGCTTGTTTTCCTGAGCGCGCTTTGCTTCGCTGCCTATTCACGGGCCATTCAATCCAACACCGTAAGTTCAGAAAGTAGGGCCGCAGGTGAGCACCTCCGAGTTGTTCGATAGCGCAACGCCCTCTGGCGATATAGCACTGCACATGGCGCAATTGCGCGCGCAGTTGCAGCACCATGGGCATTTGTACTATGTGCTGGACACGCCCGAGTTGCCAGACGCTGAATACGACCGCATGTTCCGCGCCTTGCAGGCGCTGGAGAACGTTCACCCCCACTTGCGCACCTTGGACTCGCCGACGCAAAGGGTGGGCGGCAAGCCGCTGGTGCAATTTGCCAGCGTGCGCCATGTAGTGCCCATGCTCAGCATACGGACGGAGACCGATACCGAGTCGACTGGCGCGCTGGCCTTTGATACACGCATCCGCAAAGAGTTGGAGTTAAGCGAAGGCGCGCCAGCGGTGCAATACGTAACCGAGCTGAAGTTTGACGGCCTGGCCATGAACTTGCGCTATGAAAATGGCCTGCTGGTGCAGGCCGCGACGCGCGGTGACGGCGAATATGGTGAGGATGTAACGCATAACGCGCGCACGATTGGACAAATACCGCTGCGCTTGCAGGGCGCGCCGCTGGTGCTGGAAGTGCGCGGCGAGGTGTATATGCGCCGTGATGATTTTGAGACACTGAACACCCGCCAGCGCGCGCGGATGGCCCAAGGCGAAAAAGGCGAAAAAACCTTTGTCAACCCGCGCAATGCGGCCGCCGGTGCGGTGCGTCAGCTTGACCCGGGCATTGCCGCCCAGCGGCCTTTGAGTTTTTTTGTCTATGGTGTGGGCGAGCTGCAAGGCGGGCCGGACTGGTCCACGCATATGGATTTGCTAATGGCACTGAAGGCCTGGGGTTTTCCGGTAGCAACACAGACCGCGACTGCGCTTGGGGCTCAGGGCTTGCTGGACTTTCACCAGCAAATGGGTACGCTGCGCGACCAACTACCGTTTGATATTGATGGGGTGGTGTACAAGGTCAACCACCTGGCTTTGCAGCAGCGCCTGGGCTTTGTCAGTCGCGAGCCGCGTTGGGCGGTGGCGCACAAATACCCGGCGCAAGAGCAAGTGACCACGGTGCTGGCCATTGATGTACAAGTAGGGCGCACCGGCAAGCTCACGCCGGTGGCCAAACTGGCGCCGGTGTTTGTGGGCGGCGTCACCGTCACCAATGCCACGCTGCATAACGAAGACGAGGCCAGGCGCAAAGATGTGCGTGTGGGCGATAGCGTTATTGTGCGCCGCGCAGGCGATGTGATTCCCGAGGTGGTCAGCGTGTTGTCGTCCAGCTTGGAATCGCCTGGCCGGGGCGAGGTGTTCACCATGCCGCGCCAATGTCCGGTGTGCGGGTCTGCTGCCTTGCGGGAGGAAGGCGAGGCGGACTACCGTTGTACCGGCGGCTTGTTTTGCAGCGCCCAGCGCAAGCAGGCCATTTCACATTTTGTGCAGCGCCGCGCAGTCGAGGTCGAAGGCCTGGGTGAAAAACTGGTGGACCAGTTGGTGGAAGCGGGCTTGGTGCGTAACTTGCCGGATATTTATCGGCTGGGCTTCACGGCCCTGGCTGCTTTAGAGCGTATGGCCGATAAATCGGCCAGCAATGTGCTGGAGGCTTTAGAAAAGTCAAAAAACACCACCTTGCCGCGCTTTCTCTATGGGCTGGGCATACGCCATGTAGGTGAGGCCACGGCCAAAGCGTTGGCCCGGCATTTTGGTGATGTACAAGCCATCATGGATGCACCATTGGAAAAACTATTGGAAGTCAACGATGTCGGACCCACGGTGGCCCAAAGCCTGAGGACGTTTTTTGACCAGGTGCACAACCGCGAGGTGGTGGAACAATTGCGTGCTTGCGGCGTACATTGGCCGGCCATACAGGCCGCATCTGAGGCCCCCAAACCTTTGGCCGGTTTGACCTTCGTCATTACCGGCACCTTACCCACGCTGGGGCGCGATGCCGCCAAAGCCTTGATCGAAGACGCGGGCGCCAAAGTGGCTGGCTCGGTGAGCAAGAAAACCAGTTTTTTGCTGGCCGGAAGCGAGGCCGGTAGCAAGCTAGATAAAGCGCAGGAACTGGGCGTATCGGTGATT